>NZ_BAAGVN010000353.1:0-48207 GCF_054780855.1 Pseudaeromonas pectinilytica | reverse complement strand
GTTGGTATCCATAGCGGGCACCTCAGTCCAGCGAACTTACTGCAAGTATAGATTGCCCCCAACACGTAAAGGGAACAGCGCCACGCAGGGGCTTGCGCACCTTGTGGTTATACTGCTGCGCGATGGCGGCAATATCCCGGATCGCGATGCCGTGGGGGTTGGCGAGAATATAACGTTGCCCGGCCTGCCCCTGCTGCGCGGCGGCGACCATGGCGCGCGCCACGCGGCGGACATCCACCAGATTGATCTCGAAATCCAGATCCAGCGGCAACTCACCGCGCACAATGGCCTCCATAAACTTCAGGGTCGGGGTATGCCAGAACTGGCCGCTGCCGATCATGGCGGCAGGGAGCAAGCAAATCAGCTCCAGTCCCAGCTCTTGCGCCAACTGGTGCGCCCGCTGCTCCGCCGCCAGTTTCGAGGCAAAATAGGGGTTGCCGCAGGTATCCTGGCACCAACTGTCCGGCCCGAGGGCGCGCCCACTCTGATCCCGGCCTAGCGTGCCGGTGGAGCTGACATACACCACGCGCTTAACTCCGGCCTGATGGGCCGCGCGCAGGATATTTTCCGTCATCTGCACGTTGGCTTGCTCGATATCCCGCTCCGGCGCCCGGCTCCAGTGGGCAAAATGCGCTGCCGCGTGGTACAGCACGGCGACGCCGGATAAGGCCTGCACCAGACCCTCCGGCTGCAGCAAGTCCATCTCGATCAACTCGCCGGAGATGGCGCCCAGGGATCGGGCCTTGCCCGGATCCCGAACCCCGGCCCGAACCTGATACCCGGCGGCAACCAGTGCCTGGGTCAAATGACTACCTAAATGACCGGTCGCACCGGTAACGAACACGGTTTGTTGCATCTGCTGTTGCTCCTGTTGTGCTTGCATGGTTAGCCCCCGACCACAGAACTCAATACCGGTGCCGGTTGCAGTTTTTTCTGCAGGGTGCGGATACTCTTCTGGATGGTGATATGGGCTAGTCGTTGCTCTTTTTGAATAATTTTCTGTTTATCGGTTGCAGTAAAACTGCCACCGGTAACTACTATTTTTTTACCGTTCTGCATAAATTCGACATGAATGACGAATATTTCTTCGCCCTCGTCGTTAAATCGATTTTCAGTAATCGTCAATACGACTTGAGTTTCTATCGGAAAGGCGAAGTTATGATATTCAGCGTAAATATCATGCATCACATAATATTTGCCAATCGAAGTTCGGATCATATCGGTTACGGCAGAGGCTATTTGCCGGGTGGCTTCTAAAAACACCATACCCTGAATATGATATCCGGTGGTGTGATCCAGTAATAATTCATTATCGGCGTGCAACAATAAATCAGACTGATAGGTGTTATGGGCTATTTCTTTCGGGGTAGTGATAAGAATATTCTCACAACGATATTTATGGGTCTGTTTACTGGTGGCTAATTTTTTTTCATCACTCCACTGCTCAGTCACATCGATATATTGATGATTGATTTTATCAATATAAGCCTGCTGCTCGAAGGTCAATCCCTGTCCAGGGCACGCCACTACCGGATAAGCGTAATTATCCTTACGAACTGAATCCGCCCACTCCGAATAATGCACGGCACCTTCGATCTCTTTAAAATTCTCAAATACATCACCTATAACGTAAATAATTTTATTCATAACAATCTCCTGTTTTGAAAAATATACGCTTGGCAAAATTAGCCAGAGGAATGTATGAGCCGACGTTTTATATGATTCAACCAACTAACTTGCCAGGCGTTCACTCGCGGCGCCGGTTAATTAAACACTTTAATTACCATTGGTGAATTAACTTTTTATTAACCTGTCTCATCTGACAAGTGCTATGGATTTAATGAAAACTTGGCACGAAAATAAAATAATGGCGAAGATAGACCGTGAAGGGATTAACAACGAAATGATGTTATGTCATGAATGCATAATATTTCATGGAAAAGACAGAGCGACGGCAAAAGACGCAAACAGAAAATAACCGCCAGGAAATAGTGACTATACGGAACGAGCCATTGGAGCTGGAATTACAGCGGCGAACGGCTCCCTGGCGCAGAGTGCCAGGGATGATGGGCTGCCGTCACAGCGATGCTGGACCCGCGACTCAGATCAGAACCGCACGGACCTGTCCGTCAAGCTCCCCGGTGCGTTCTACAACAGTGTCAGCAGCTGCTCCAGACGGGTGAGCATCACATCGGGCAGGATGCGCAGGGTGCGCCACTCCTGGCCGACATCGTTGAGCCAGGCGCTGCGGTAGCCGTTGTGCACGGCCCCGGCGACATCGGTGGTCACATCGTCACCGACATGCAGGATCTGTTGGGGAGCAAGTTGCAGACGGCGGGCCATATCGGTGAACAGATCCGGTGCCGGTTTCATGCGAAAGCCGCCACCGGCCTTGAGCACGTGCTGGAACTGGCCTTCCAGACCCAGACGTTCCAGCAGCACATTGCCATTGGTAATCACCACCAGCGGATACTTCTGTGCCAGCGCCGACAGGATACGGCGAGTGGTATCCGGCACCGCAATCTGGGAGCGCACCTCGAGGAACTGGGCAAACACCGACTCCGCCTCCTGACGCGCCATGGCCTCGGCCATGCCGCCTTCCATCAGACCGCGTTGCAACAGCACGCGGCGACAGAGGGAGACATCATCGACCAGCGCCGGTTGCTGCCGTTGCAACTCCAGCTTCAGACGATGCCACCAGCTGCGATCGTACATGGCCGTTTCCAGATAGCGATCCCGCATATGAGCCACCATCCACTGCTCGGCATGCTCGATCACCGGCCGGTTGTCATACAGGGTGTCATCGAGATCAAAACTGATGGCGCGCACCGCACCAAGACGACGAAAAAACTCCATAACCACTCCTGATGATCACAACAAAGCACCACCATGCTAGCGCGTTTAATCCGTGAGGTCACATGCCGGATCGACGGAGGAGCTGCGGCGAGACCGAGTTCGCAGGGGACAAATCGGCATCGGGTGCGTTAGCATACCGCGCCGTTCCCTTGCTCATGCTGCGATGCTCTCTGCCATGTTCCAACGCCCGCTGTTCTGGTTGCTCTGTCTTTCGCTGTGGTTCGCGCTGCTGATCTGGCGGCTGGTCGACTTCTTCGATGAGGAGAACAGCAGCGACTACCACGTGACGCGAGTGGGTCTGAACATTGGCGGGGGATATGCCGAGATCCTGCAGTTGGCGCTAATTGCTCTCTGTGGCCTGTTCAGCGGCTACTGCCTGTGGCGGTTATTGCGAGTCGTAAAGCGAGCTCCCTAAATAGCCGTGCTTCATCGACAAGGAGGCACACGCTGACACGCCGTACACCCTTCCATGGGGGCTCCACCCCGGCGAAACAGGTGATGCAGTTAATCGGCCTTGTGGCGCTTTTTGGCTCGCGGATGGGACTGGTCATAGACATCCGCCAGCCGTTGAAAGTCCAGGTGGGTGTAGATCTGGGTGGTGGCCAGATTGGCGTGCCCCAGCAGCTCCTGCACCGCGCGCAAGTCGGCAGAGGATTCCAGCAGATGGGTGGCAAAGCTGTGACGCAACTTGTGCGGATTGACGTGGGGAGCCAGATCCTGCTTGATGCCCCACTGCTCCAGTCGTAGCTGCACCGAGCGAGTGGAGATGCGCCGCTTCTGCTTGCTGAGGAACAGCGCCGGCTCATCGGCGACCGCAAAGAGCGGGCGCACGGCCAACCACTTGTTCAACCACTCCAGCGCCATGCGGCCGAAGGGCACAATTCGCTCCTTGTTCCCCTTCCCCAACACGCGCAGCTGGCGATCATCCCGTCCCAGATCGGCGACGTTCAGCGCCACCAGCTCGGCCAGTCGCAAGCCTGCGGAGTAAAACAGCTCCATCATGGCCCGATCGCGGATCGCCAGCGGATCCCCTTCATCGGTGATGTTCAGCAGTTGATAGACCTGATCCACATCCAGATTTTTCGGCAGTGGCCGCCCCTGTTTCGGCGTCACCACCCCCCGCGCCGGATTGGCCTTGAGCTCTTGCTGGCGCACCAGATAGTCACAGAAGCTGCGCAGCGATGACATCTTGGTGGCGATACTGCGCGCCGAGAGCTTGCCGCCGCGATGCAAACGCACCACCAGGCCACGCACCAGCGGTGCCTTGAGTTCAGACCAGTGGGCTAGGCCCAGTTGATGAGATAGATCACCGAGCTCGGTCAGATGCAGACGGTAGTTGTTGAGGGTATGGGCGCTTAACTGGCGCTCGACCCGCATGTCTTCGAGGAAACGGTCAATCCAGTCGCGGAGGGCGGCGGACATGCCGCAACCGGGCTCTGGCTGCCGGGTCCCGGAAGCGCCCGTTTTAGCCACGCAGCGTCACCAGAGTCGGCACCAGCAAGCTGATAAAGCGGCCGAGCTGCTCCAGCAGCAGGCTGTCCATGCCGGGATGATAGTACTCGGGATTGGCGTGGCCAAAGGCGAGAAAACCCAGTTCGCCCTGTTCACCCAGCCGCAGGATCGCCGCCGAATGCACCAGCGCCTCTTCCCCGAACAGGGTCTGGCGCTCACTGTCGTACAGGCGGCCAAAGTAGATCCCCTGCCCAGCCATCGGTTGTACGCACAGCTGATTGAAACGGGCAGGCTCCAGCACAAAACCCTGATCGCTGCGCTTGGCCTTCACGGCCCCGGCATTCAGCCACAGGGCGCTGATGGGAATGCGCAACCGATTACGAAAGGTGGTGTGCAGTCGCTTCCACAGCTGGCGCAGTGTGGTGCAGGCAAAGAGCTCGGGATAGACATCGGCATAGACCCGGAAGATGTGCTCGTTGCGGCTGGCGGTGGCCATCAAGGCCCGCAGCTCCTGCTCCTGAGCTTCGATACGCTCGCGCTGGCGCTCCTGCTGCAACTCCACCAGCGACACAGCCCCGCGGACCGGATGCGGGATCTGTAGCTGATCGAGCAGCGCCTTGTGGCGCAGGAAAAACTCGGGGTGTTGGCGCAGATAGGCCACCACCTGCTCTTCCTGCAACAAGCCTTCCAGCAGCGAGGTCTCACTCACAGATCCATCTCTCCATCAAAAACGTGCTCGGCAGGTCCGGTCATGAACACCGGCGTCCCCGGCCCTTTCCAGGCGATCTGCAGGGTACCGCCCGGCAGGTGCACCTTGACCCGATCCCGCAGCTTGCCCTGATAGATGCCGACCACGGCAGCGGCGCAAGCGCCGGTGCCACAGGCCATGGTCTCTCCGGCGCCGCGCTCGAACACTCGCAGCCGGATTTCGTTGGCCGACACCAGCTCCATAAAGCCGACATTCACCCGCTCGGGGAAGCGGTCAAAGCTCTCCAGCTGGGCCCCCAGCGTCTCGACCGGGGCGGTCTTGATATTATCGACTTCCAGCACACAGTGCGGATTGCCCATGGAGACCACGCCGCACATCACCGTCTGTTCAGCGACCCGCAACAGATAGGTCTTCTCGGCCTTCTGGGCCCGGAACGGCACCTTGGCCGGCTCGAACTCGGGCACGCCCATGTTCACCGTCACCAGGTTGTCATGCTCCAGTTGCAGCACGATACGGCCACTCATGGTGCTGACCGCGATGCGATCCTTGTTGGTCAGCCCCTTGAGGCGCACGAAGCGGGCGAAGCAACGCGCCCCATTGCCGCACTGCTGAACTTCGGAGCCGTCGGCATTGAAGATGCGGTAATGAAAATCCTGCTCCGGATCATAGGGCGGCTCCACCAGCAGCAGCTGGTCGAAGCCGACACCGAAATGACGATCCGCCAGGCGGCGGATCATCTCGGGACTGAAAAAAATCTTCTGGGTGATGCCATCCACCACCATGAAGTCATTCCCCAGACCGTGCATCTTGGAAAATTGAATCAGCATGCTCTCGCCTCAGGGCAGGGTGTTTTCAAGACGCCACAGCTCGGCCAGCGGTTCCCGCTGCCGCACCAGATGGGCATCCGCGCCATCCACCAGCACTTCGGCAGCGCGGGGACGGGTGTTGTAATTGGAGGACATGGCAAAGCCATAGGCTCCGGCAGAGCGCACCACCAGCAAATCGCCTGGCGCCAGCCCCAGCTCCCGATCCTTGCCCAGGAAGTCACCGGTTTCGCACACCGGGCCTACCACGTCATAACGACGGGCCGGGCGCTCGAGACTGCGATCGGCAGGGATGATGTTCATCCAGGCGCCATACAGGGAGGGGCGGATCAGGTCGTTCATGGCGGCATCGACGATGGCGAAGTGGCGGTCTTCTCCTTCCTTCAGGTATTCGACCCGCGTCAGCAGCACACCGGCATTGGCGACGATGGCACGGCCCGGCTCGAAAATCAGCTGCAGGTCGCGATCGGCCAGCTTGGCCTTCAGAGCGGCGGCATATTGCTCCGGATGGGGCGGGTTCTCGTCACTGTAGTTGACCCCCAGACCACCACCGACATCCAGGTGATGCACATGGATGCCTTCGGAGGCCAGGCGGTCAATCAGCGCCAGCAGACGATCCATGGCTTCGAGGAAGGGCTCCAGCTCGGTGAGTTGGGAGCCGATATGGCAGTCGATACCGACAATCTCGATGTTCGGCAGTTGGGCCGCCCGACGATACAACAGCAGGGCGCGCTCGATCGGCACACCGAACTTGTTCTCTTTGAGCCCGGTGGAGATATAGGGATGGGTTCCGGCATCGATATCCGGGTTCACCCGCACGGAAATACGCGCCACCTTGCCCATCTCGCCCGCCACCCGGTTCAGCCGTTCCAGCTCGGGTTCGGACTCCAGGTTGAAGCAGAGGATCTCCTGACGCAGGGCCTCCTGCATCTCGGCTTCGGTCTTGGCCACACCGGAAAACACCACCTTGGCCGGATCACCGCCTGCTGCGATGACACGCGCCAGTTCACCACCAGAAACGATGTCAAAACCGGAGCCCAGACGCGCCAGCAGGTTCAGCACCGCCAGATTGCTGTTGGCTTTCACCGCGTAGCAGATCAGATGGGGCACATCTCCGGCAGCCTTGTCGAAAGCATGCCAGTGGCGCTCTATGGTCGCCCGTGAATAGACATACAGCGGAGTGCCATGTTCGGCCGCCAGTTCACTGAGGTTGCACTCTTCGGCGAAGATCTGACCATTTTCCCGGTAGTTAAAATAATCCATTTATCCTGGTGTTCCTTACGTTTGGTACGCCATCCGCAGCCTTAAGCCGCGCCGATCAGGGCTGGGTCGCAGCCGGTTGTTCCGTGTCCGGTTGCACCGCAGGTTGCGATGATTGCTGGGAAGAAGCCGCTTTTGACTCCTCTTCTGGCATTTTAAGGGGTCCTTTGAGGCCGCAAGCCGTCAACTGAGTCAACGCCAGCAGCACCCCTGTCCAGACAAGCATGAGTTTCTTCATGGATCTCGTGCGAAAAATCAAATTGGGCCCCTATAATCGCACTCATCTTCTTAAATGCAATAGGACCGACCCAGATGAAAGAGAGCGATTTTCACGCCCTGGCGGAACAGCAGTTTCAAGCTATTGAAGAGGCTATCGAAGCCAGCGGCGTTGATATCGATGCCGATACCAGCGGTGGCATTCTGACGCTGACCTTCGAAGACAAATCGAAGATCATCATCAACAAGCAGGCGCCGTTATGCCAGATCTGGGTGGCAACCCGCTTCAACGGCTACCACTTCGAATACCGGGATGATCAGTGGATCGACAACCGGGAAGGTCATGAACTGATGGCACTGCTTTCCGCCGCCAGCTCGGCTCAGTCCGGTCAGGAAGTGGAGCTCGGCTAGTGTTCCCCTTACGAGCGCTCACTGACATCCATCAGCGCTCACTCTCCCCATCGGGCGCTAATGCGCCCGATTTGCCGCTCATTCCGTCATAACCTCAAGGAGCCCACGTGTCCAAACCGGTGATCGACATCTACTACTGCCGTCAGTGCAACTGGCTGTTACGCTCGGCCTGGATGGCCCAGGAGCTACTCTCCACCTTCAGCGAGGAGCTAGGCTCGGTCAATCTGCACCCGGATACCGGTGGCCATTTTGAAATTCTGATCGATGGCGTGACCATCTGGGAACGCAAACGCGATGGCGGCTTCCCCGAGGTCAAAGTCCTCAAGCAGAAGGTGCGCGATGTCATAGATCCGGAACGGGATCTGGGGCATGTGGATCGCCAAACGCCATCGGAGTAACAACCTCAGGGCCGGGTAATGGCTTAGCCGTTATCCCGGCCATTGGAGCGGTAGGGATGGACCTGTTGCTGGCCGTCTTGCCAGACCAGCTCATAGAATTGCGGCAGGTTGAAGTTGATAAACTGATTGTCGTAATTGAAGCGTTCGTGGGTCAGGGTGTAGTAGCGATTGACGCTCTGCACCAAATCATCCCGACTGCCGGAGTAGTCGCGATAGATTTCGATCTGGTTGTTCTCATCCAGCACATAGACGTTAAAGCCGGTGTCGTTCTCCTCGAAGAAGAACTGGATCAGGCCATCGCTGGCGTAAGAGTCCACCACTGACGGCACGCACTGGCTCAGGTCATCCCCTTCCGGTAGTGGCTGGCGCTCCAGCTTGTTGCTGGACACCTGGCGATAGAAGTCGATGGCGCTCTCCAGTTTCTTCACCGAAACCCCGCGCCGCTCCAGGAACAGCGCATAGCGATCGTGTCCCAGGTAGAGCATTTTCACCAAGCGCTGCTTGTCACGGGCCAGGCGCAAATCGATGCACTCCTGTACCAACTGGCTGAACTGGTTGCGGATCAGACCGCGGAAATGGCGGCTGTAACAGAACACATCCACCGCCTCCGGCGCCAGCGCATCCTGATGCATCTTGCCCAGAATGGTCGACAGGGCTTCGACCACAGCTTCGGGGCCATTGAAGTGCAGGGTACGGATCTCGTTCCACGAATTGCGGTACACCAGATCCACGGTACCGACCAGACACTCCTGCTCACGGCCAAAACTCAGCACATCGGAATTGTCGGCATCGAACTCCAGCTCACGGTCATCCCAGTGCGAGGTCGGATCCAGCTCCAGATTGAGGAAGATCCCCAGATGGCGGATCTCGCACGGACGACTGAGCGCCAGATTGCTGACGGCATTGAGTCGCACCGGGAAGGTGGCGGCCAGATCGCGACTGAACTGGTGCAGGTTCTCCAGATCCAGATCCGCACCCTTGGTACGCAGGTGCAGTGCGGTTCCCGCCGTCAGCAGGCCATTGAAATAGGCCCAGGCCACCAGCTTGCTCAGGTAACCGTTATAGTCGAGAGGGGCCTGACCAATGATATCGACCGGCTTGAGCGAGCGGTTGTAGAGATACCAGCCCGCACGGTTCAGCCGTCCCGGCGGCACCTGGATCAGGCTCAGATCCGCTTCATGCAGATCCGGCGCTATCTTCAGATTGATGCGCTGCACCTTGCCCGGCAGGGCTTCAAACGCCGCATAGAGCTTGCGCGACAGTATGCCGATATCTTCCGGGTTGATGGATTCACTGATGTTGTTGCGGCGGGCAAACTGGATCAGCTGGCTGTAGCTCTGCATCAAGGCTTCCAGCAGTTCGCCGTAGGCCTGTTTGACCTCGGCCACTTTCCAGTCGTTGCGGTTATCCAGATGACGAAGCTGCTGGGCATCCCAGCCCCACTCGGTCACCAGGGCGGTGATCACATCCCGTCGCCACTGGCCATGTCGCGGCTCATGGTCGCGGCTCAGATCATCACACACCTTGAGATAGAAACAACGACGCGCCAGATCCAGCCGCTTGTGATCACCCTGGCCACTCAGATACTGGGTCACCTTGTCGAGCATCAGGTAATAGGTATCCAGCCGCAGGCTGTAGTCGTCATGATGCTGGAACCAGTCTCGGGTCTCAACTGACAGCAGGCGGGTATGGGGAAACTCGGCGGAATAGGCTTCCATCAACAGGATCTTCAACACCGCCTTGTAGGGGGAGTCGAGGCCTTTATACAGCAGCCAGAGCGCCGAGCCGAAATACTCCTCGGCCGGGATCCGCTGCAGGCTACCCAGATCCAGCCACTCGTGCTGCTGCAGTTGGCCGGAGCGGAACAAAGCCGCCACCTGCTCGTCGTAACCCTCATCCCAATCCCCGGGCAGGATGGGCCACAGCAGACGTTGACCGGCGATGCGCAGGGCACTGCGATAGAACTCATCCAGCAACAGCAGGTGCTGCGCACTGCCGCAATTGTCACCACCGAGTTCGGCACGATTATGGAGACGGAATTTGTTATCCGGGATCAGGAAGAAGTTGAGCTCGACGCCGCGATTTTCGGCCAGTTTGGAGATCAGCAGGCACTTGTGTTCCAGCAGTTCGAGACGCTCGGCTTCCAGTTCGTGAGAATGACAGACCCAGATGTCCAGATCGGAGCGGCAACACTGACCGATGGACGAGGTACTGCCCATGGAATAGAGGCCAAGAATCGAGCGCTCATGAGCCTGGATGCCGGCGTGACAGTTGGTGGCGATACAGATGTCTTCAATGAAGTCGCGCTGACTGGCGGACAGCTCGAAGCTGGCGATGCCGTGCGGCACTTCGCCGGAGACATAGCCTGGCAGGAGCGGATGGTTGAAATGAAACAAGACCGGCAACAACTCGAAGAGCTGCTGGCTATGTTGACTCATTGCTTCCAATGCACGCTCAGTCCTGGTCTGATTCATCGCATCATAGCGGGCTATGAGCGTTGCGAATTCATGTGGCAACCGACTGACCTTAATCCCACGAACATCCAGACCCGAATCGCACCGAATTCGGGCAAAAGTGTGAGCATGGTAACAACAGGTAACAGCCCGGTAAACCTTTTCTCCTCACCTAAAAACAGGCCCCGTAAGTGAATCGATTAATCATGATATGGGCCGCAAATGTAACCGCCCTCAAGAAGCCATTATCCGGATTCATGCGAACCAGATCACGTTATGCATCCCAAGCCAGCCACTCGGCCGACATCAACTGCACCGCAGCCCTGTGGCCCCCCATGCAGCTGACTGGCAAGAGTGGTACTATTCGACCATTCCTCCCCTGCCATTGTGACCATGAGAACAAGCATTCGCATCGCCACCCGCAAGAGCCCGCTGGCTCTGTGGCAAGCCAACCATGTCAAATCACGCCTCGAAGCCCTCTATCCAGAGCTGGTCGTCGAGTTAGTGCCGATGAGTACCAAAGGCGACAAGATCCTGGATAGCCCATTGGCCAAAGTGGGTGGCAAGGGATTGTTCGTCAAGGAGCTGGAACAGGCCATCCTGGCCGGGGAAGCCGATATCGCTGTGCACTCGATGAAGGATGTGCCGGTGGAGTTTCCAACCGGTTTGGGGTTATGCATCATTTGCGAGCGGGAAGATCCCCGCGATGCCTTCGTCAGTTCCCGTTTCGCCTCGGTCGCCGAACTGCCTGCCGGCAGTCGGGTCGGCACTTCCAGCCTGCGACGGCAATGCCAGCTGCGCGCCCAACGTCCGGATCTGCAGATCCTGGATCTGCGCGGCAACGTCAACAGTCGGTTGGCCAAGCTGGACGCCGGAGATTACGACGCCATTATTCTGGCGGCCGCCGGTCTCAAACGCCTCGGCATGCCGGAGCGCATCACAGCCCTGCTGTCCCCGGAGCAGAGCCTGCCCGCCAACGGTCAGGGAGCGGTCGGCATCGAATGTCGCCTGGATGACGAAGGTTTGCTGGCGCTGCTGGCACCGCTGGAGCACGAGCCGACCCGCCAACGGGTGCTGGCCGAGCGCGCCATGAACCGGGCCTTGCAGGGTGGGTGCCAGGTTCCTATCGGCGCCTATGCCGAACAGGAGGGCGACGAGCTGTGGTTGCGGGGGCTGGTAGGGCGCCCCGACGGCAGCCTAGTGCTGCGCGCCGAACAACGGGGGCCAGCCGGTGCGGCCGAAGCCTTGGGCTCCGCCCTGGCAGAGCAGTTGCTTGCCTTGGGCGCAGCCGAAATCCTGAGTGGAGTCTATGGGTCATGACCCCGCTCATCCTGCGCCCGGAACCTCAGGCCAGCGAGTTAGCTCGATTGTTGCGGCAGGCGGGCCACCAGCCCCACGTCTGCCCCTTGTTGCAGATAGTGCCGGGCCGCGACTTGCCCGCCTTACAGGGATTACTGCGCAGCCATGACCTGCTGATTGCCATCAGTGCCCATGCGGTGGAGCAGGCCAACCTCTGGTTGCAACAACAGGCCGAATCCTGGCCCCGGATCCCCACCTTTGCCGTCGGTAGTGCCACCGCCGCCAGCTGGCTGGCCTGCCACATCGACGCCATAACCCCGATTGATGCCCGCAGCGAAGGCCTGCTGGCACTGCCCGAGTTGATGACGGTGCAAGGCCGACGGGTGCTGATCCTGCGGGGGGATGGCGGGCGGGAGTTCCTGGCCGAGCAGCTGCGGCTGCGTGGCGCCGAGGTTCACTATGGCGAATGTTACCGGCGACAATGGCCCGAGTTCGATGGTCCGGCGCTGTGCACACAGTGGCGTACAGTCGGAGTCGACAGTGTTATCATCAGTAGCGGCGAAATATTGCGCCGCCTTTTACAGCTGATCCCCGACCAGGACCGCCACTGGCTCGACAGCTTGCAGATCATTGTACCCAGCCACCGGGTTGCCACCTTGGTGGCTGAAGCCGGTCTACCTGCGGCCCACGTGGCGCAAGGGGCTACTCATGCTGCCATGGTGGCGGCTCTCGGCAAGAGGAATTAAGGCATGACAGAACAAGTACCAGCCACCCAGCTTCCGGATAACGACGCCTCGGTGAACCCACCCGTAGCCGCTGCAGTTGCTCCGGCACAGCCGAGTCACAGTGGCGGCTGGCGCAATCACTGGCTGGGCGCTCTGGCGATCGTGCTGCTCCTTGCCGCCTGCGCGGCTGCCTATCTGTATGACACCTGGCGCAGCCAGCAACAGACCGCGGCTCTGCACCAGTTGGAACTGCAACTGGTGGCGTTGCAACAGCAACAACCAGCGCTGCAAGAAAATGACCTGCAGCGCCAGCAACAGCTGCAAAACCTGAGTACCAGCCAGCAGCAGCTGAGTGACAAACAGACCCAGCTGGAAAAACAACTGCTGCGTCTGGAGAGCCGTCGCCCTAACGACTGGTTGCTGGCCGAAGCCGACTATCTGGTGCGCATGGCCGGACGCAAGCTGTGGTTGGAGCGGGACGCCACCGCCGCGCAGATGTTGTTGGTCGAGGCCGATAACCGCTTGCGGGATCTCAACGATGCCAGTCTGCTGCCGTTGCGGCAGGCGCTGACCAGCGATCTGGTCAAACTCAAGGAGCTGCCGTTACTCGATCGGGAAGGCCTGGTACTGCGTCTCGGCGCCCTCATCGACAACGTGGATCAACTGACGTTGCTCGGCATCAATCCCCCCCCGGCCACCGAAGGGGAAGCCGACGTCGCACTCAGTAATGACCCGGGAGACTGGCAGAGCAATCTGAAGAAGAGCTGGATCGCCTTCACCGAGA
The DNA here is from genome assembly GCF_054780855.1 of Pseudaeromonas pectinilytica. Taxonomy (NCBI): domain Bacteria; kingdom Pseudomonadati; phylum Pseudomonadota; class Gammaproteobacteria; order Aeromonadales; family Aeromonadaceae; genus Pseudaeromonas; species Pseudaeromonas pectinilytica. Next base: position 34,820 of record NZ_BAAGVN010000353.1, on the reverse strand, counting down.
ATTTCATCACCATCCGGCGTCGCAATGGCGATACCGAAGCGCTGATCTCCCCGCAGCAAACCTGGTATCTGAAGGAGAATCTGAAGACCCGCTTGCTGCAGGCCCAACTGGCCATCTACCGCGAACAACAAGCAGTCTACGAAGACAATCTGACCAAGGCGGATAGCTGGCTGGAGCAGTACTTTGACCCCAACGACAGCACCAGCCAATACATGCATGGCGAGATTGCCAAACTGCTGGAACAACCCGTGGTGCTGGATTATCCCAAGCAATTCCAGAGTCAGCACCAGCTCGAGGAGTTGGTCCATCAGCGGCTGCAACACCTGATGGCCCAGTGAGGAGACAACCATGATTCGGATACTGTTACTGCTCGGGATCCTGGGCGCCGCCTTGTTGTGCGGTCCGTTACTGGCGGGCAACAAGGGATATGTACTGATTGCCATCGGCGAGTACACCATCGAGATGACGGTGATCAGCGCCGCCATTCTGGCCTTTATCCTCTACGGGGCCCTGCTACTGCTGGAACGGGTGGCGGTGCGACTGTTTGGCATCAAGGGTTCGACTCGGCTCTGGCTGGGGAATCGCCGTCGCCGGAAAGCTCGGGAGCGCACCCTGGCGGGCACCCTGGCTCTGGCCGAGGGGCAATTTCGGCAGGCAGAAGCTCTGATGCGCAAGAGCGCCCCGGACAGTGAACAAGCCTTGCTGAACTATCTCAGTGCCGCAGAGGCGGCTCAGGCTCAGGGCGAACATGCCCGTCGCGACGAATACCTGGAACAGGCTGCCGCCCAGCATCCTCGCGCCTCGCTGGCCGTCAGCCTGATCCGCGCACGGCTGTTGCTGCGTCAGCAGCAATATGCCGAGGCCGAAACCCTGCTGGAAAACCTCAATCAGGCCCACCCGCAACACGCCGTGATCCAGCAACTGCTCAAGGAGTGCTATCAGGCGCTGGGCCACTGGGCTCCTCTGTTGGCCCTGCTGCCGCAGTTGCACAAACGCAAACAACTGAGCGGCGAAGAGCAGCGGCAGTTGCAACAGCAGATCTATCCGGCGCTGTTCGAAGAACAGGCTCGTACCGGTGGCGCCAGCGGTGTGCAAACCCTGTGGCGCGAGTTACCGAAGAGTCTGAAACAGGATCCGGCGCTGCAGGCCGCCGCGGCAGGAGCCCTGATCCGCCACGGTGAGGAGGCTCAAGCCCTCGAACTGCTGCAAGAGGGTCTGAAACGACATGCTGAACCGGCACTGTTGCTGGTGATCCCGCTGTTGCGGCAGCCCGCACCCCGTCTGCTCGCCCAACTGCAAAAATGGGAACAGCAAGAGTCACAACCATCGGCGGCCCTGCTGCAGGCCATCGGCTCCTTGCTGTTGCGGCAGCGGGATTTTGAAGCTGCCCAGGCGTATCTGGAACGCGCCCTGGCTCTGGAGCCTGATGCGACCACCTATCGCGCACTCGCCGAGCTGATGGAACAATTACGGCTGTTTGAGAAAGCCAGCACCTACTATCGCCTCAGCCTCGCCGCCACCGCATAGGCCTCGAGTTTCTTATTGTCCGCCCGTGTTTGCGCTGGTTGAGCCTCGACTTCTGTCGACCAGCGCCGGATATTGCACTGCCGGAATTGACAGGTCAGCGATAGCTCTCCACCATCGGTCGATCCGGCAAGAGACTTGCTTAGCAATCTATTGCCTCCCGCGACCGGCTTGAGAGAAACCGCACATGCGTCACCGTTTCACATTCCGTCATCCTGATGCCAGAACGGCCTCTCCGCTCGAGCGTATGCTGCTCGGTCTACTGGGGCTCTTGCTGTTGCTGGTCTTATTGCTGCCGGTGGTTCGGGACGAGGGACTACTCTATCCGGCCTATCATCTGCAATTCGGCGACGTCGCCGAACTGCAGAATATGGGCATGATCTACAAGAATGATGATCGCGGCACCTATGCGGTGCTGGATGCCAATTGGCGTTTCACCCAGCCCCTGAAACCGGGGGATCACATCGTCTACCGCTTGAGTCGACCTGACAGCCAGGAGGCCAGCCATATTGATCTGGCGGTCGGTCCCCGCGAAGGGCTGAACTCCGACTGCCTGCATCAGGGTGGTTGCTATGTGTCGCTCGCGGCCAGCATCCGGGTGTTGAAAGAGTCGCTCGCCGAACAGTATCAATTGACGGTAGAAATCGCCCGCTCCGGGGTCGAGCCCTCAGCCGCATTCAATACACCCCAGCTGATCCGCTCTTTGCCCCAGAGCGGTTTTAGTCTGCAGCGCATGCTGCTGAGCCTGAGCGCAACCCTGCTACTGTGCTGGGGATTACTGCGAGTATTGGCGCCCGTTCTGCGCCAAGGACTGCGCTGGCGGATCACCGGCACCATCCTGCTGGCCAACCTCTGTTTTCTACTGCTCCATGCCACTTTCTGTTTCCGCTTCAGTGAGTTTCTGGTGTGGTCCGAGTACCGGATCAACCACTATTACCTCTCCTGGAGCCTGATGACCCTTGGCTGGCTCATCAGCGTGCTGGTCGGTCGCCATCTTTATATGGGTCTGATCTTCACCCTGCTATTTGCCATTGGCCTGCTCGCCAACTTCGCCAAGATCAGTATCTACGGCACCTCGCTGGGTGGGGATGACCTGAACAATCTGGTCAGTCTGTTGCAGATCCTGATCGGCGACCACGGGCTTTGGGTCGGCGGGATCGGTGCTTCGCTGCTGATCCTGCTCTGGCGGCTGCGCTGGTTCAACTGGCTGCTGCGTTTCGTCGCCGTCCTCATCACCTTCTTCGGCTTCAGTGTGTTTGCGATTCAGGCCAGCAATACCGTCCTCGGCCCGAACATCAACTATTTCAATAATGAAACCAGTTACCACAGGGACATGGTGCGCCGCGGCCCGTCCCTCTACCTGTTCGATCTGATCAACGGCCTGGTCTCCGGCAGCTCCATTTATAGTTACCCGGCCGCCGCATCCCCATTGCAACAACCCTTGATCAGCCCCAGCACCGACGCCACAGAGCAACCGGCCTGGGATCTGGTCATCGTCATGCAATATGAGGCGCTCTGGCTGGGCTGGGAAGGCGGCATCTGCAAACCGGCTCCGGTGCTAAAGCTGCCGGCAACGGTGCAGGCGGTGCAGCAGCAGATCCACTCCCCGACCACGGGCGGCATGACGGTACTGGCCGAGTTCGAGATGAATACCGGTTTACCGGTTGGACTGCTGAAACAGGGCATAGTGCCTTACTACTATCTGGCCGATCAGGCGGCGGGTCTGGCTCGCAGTGCAGGGGCCATGGGATACAGCACCCACTTCTATCATCCCTACAAACAGAACTTCTGGGGACGGGATAAAGCCATTCCGGCATTGGGCTATCAGCACGGCCATTTCGACAGCGAGTTCAATACGTTGGATCAGAAAGGCTTCTATACCAGCGACCGGGCTCTGGTGCAGCGCATTCTGGAACAGAGCCAAGCCGACTCGGCCCCTCAACTCCTCTATGCCGTCACCATGCAGGGACATGGCCCGTTCAATCAGAGTCGTTACGGCCAGCAAGAGCTGGAGGGCGCTTGCCCTGGCGAGAGTGAAAGTGACCGCCAGACTCTGAACACCTATTACACCGGGGTGGTGGATGCCATGGCCTCGCTGCAAACCTTGATCGATGGCCTGGATGCCAGTGGCAAACGCTATCTGTTGCTGGCATTTGGCGATCACCAGCCCTATCTGATGAACGCCGGAACCCGGGTGTTGCCGCCTCATGCCAAGACGGAGCTGACGTTCCGGATCCCGTTCATGGCCTTCAGCCGAGCAGGCAGCGGTCCGCTGAACCAGCAATACCAGAACGTACGCCAGCTATTCCAAGCCGGGCAAGTCACGCGGGCACTGCTCGGGGATAGCCAGTTTGTCCCTGACTTGCCACAGCCCGTGCTGCACCCCTTGCTGGGCAAGGAGCCCACATTCGACCCGGCCAGCTACCAGCAGGCCCTCGAAGCAACCTTCCGCGCCGATACCTTCTCTCATTAATTCCGGTCCTGCGGCATCCAGCAGCAGGACTCACCCTCCTGCTGTTGGTGCTTTGCACTGTTTTGACGCTCCAATTTAGTGCTTGATGCTATCGGATGCCGTGGGATCAATCGTCGGCATCGCGACGATATTTATCCTTTTCATCATAAGGTTATCCATAAAGCCTCCGACCATTAATCCAGTTGGTACGCTTTGTGTATATGCACTGCGCCGCGCACCAGAAGAACTCCCCCAGTTGGTTCGATTGCGCGAAAAATGTGCTTAACAAAAACAATACAACCCGGAACAAGGCGAACCCAGGATGCCGGTTGCGCCATTTTGTAGCGATGGAGGTCAGTTGTGGTGGATGTAAACAATGCAGTGGCAACACTGGTTACCAGCTCGGATACCCTGTTTATTTTGCTGGGTGCCATCATGGTGCTGGCCATGCATGCCGGTTTTGCGTTTCTGGAGCTCGGTACCGTTCGCGGCAAGAACCAGGTCAATGCCCTGGTCAAGATCATCACGGATTTCGCCGTGTCCACGCTGGCCTATTTCTTCTTCGGTTACTGTCTGGCTTACGGTCAAAGCTTTATGAGCGGCGCCCACACCCTGGTTGCCAACCATGGTTTTGATCTGACCAAATTCTTCTTCCTGCTGACCTTTGCGGCGGCAATCCCGGCGATTGTCAGCGGTGGTATTGCCGAGCGAGCTCGCTTCTATCCCATGCTGACCTGCTCCTTCCTGATTGTCGGCCTGGTCTATCCGCTGTTTGAAGGGATTGCCTGGAACGGTCGGTTCGGGGTGCAGGAGTGGTTGCAGGGCCAGTTCGGCGCGGCGTTCCATGACTTTGCCGGTTCCGTGGTGGTCCACGCGGTGGGCGGCTGGATTGGTCTGGTGGCGGTGATCCTGCTCGGTACCCGGCGTGGACGGGTGCGTAACGGTCAGACCGTCGGCTTCGCTCCGTCCAATATTCCCATGCTGGCGCTGGGCGCCTGGATCCTGATCGTCGGCTGGTTTGGTTTCAATGTCATGTCAGCACAGAAGTTGTCCGCCATCAGTGGCCTGGTCGCAGTCAACTCGCTGATGGCCATGGTCGGTGGCACCCTGGTCGCACTGCTGCTGGGCCGTAATGACCCTGGCTTCATCCATAACGGCCCACTGGCTGGTCTGGTTGCGGTCTGCGCTGGTTCCGACCTGATGCATCCGGTCGGTGCCCTGGTGGTCGGTGGCGTTGCCAGCGCCATTTTCATCCTGGTGTTCACCTGGTTGCAACGCAAACCGAAGATCGACGACGTACTCGGGGTCTGGCCGCTGCACGGCCTGTGCGGTGCTTGGGGTGGTATCGCCGCCGGTATCTTCGGCAGCGAAGCGCTGGGTGGCATGGGCGGCGTCAGCTTCATGAGCCAGCTGATCGGCACCCTGATGGGGGTCGCCATTGCGGTGATCGGTGCACTCATCATCTACGGCATCATGGCCAAGGTCGTTGGCCTGCGGTTGAGCCAGGAAGAAGAACACGAGGGGGCGGACTTGGCGATCCACAAGATCAGCGCCACCGCCCACGAGGTACAGTTGTAAGCACCCGCAGCGGGCAAGCGACACACAAACGGCTCCTATTCGGAGCCGTTTTTTATGGTGATTCGCCAGCGCAATTCAGGGTCAAGCGTCGATGAACCCCGTTATTGATTCACCCGGGCCCAGGCTAACTTGCCCTTGCCACTCAGAGTGTAACTGGCACCACCACCCGGCAGCAGCAAGGCATCAGCGGGTCCCAACGACCAGGTTTCACCATCCGCAGCGGTGAGTGTCATCTGGCCGCGCAATCCGTACAGCAGCTCGATTTCCCCTTGCCCACCGACCGAAAAAGGATGTTGGCCATCCGGACGCAGGAAGCTGAGACGAAAATCCGCCACCGGTATCGGGATCATCTGCTCGATACCCACATAATCCGGTCGTAGCACCTGCGGATACATGATGGCAAATTCCACCGTCGCCAACAGCTCAGGTTTGTCCACATGCTTATCGGTCAGCCCGGCACGCAGCACATTATCCGAACAGGCCATCACCTCCACCCCGGTCCCGCGCAAATAGGCATGGGGGGTCCGCGCCGGCAGGAATAATGATTCGCCCGGATTCAGATAGACCAGATTCAACAGCAAGGGAGCAAAGGCACCGCTGTCGCCGGGATAAGCCCGCGCCAAGCGCGCCATCTCCAGCAAGGCCGGTTGCTTATGGTATTTGATGCTGGGTGCCGCGGCGGCCAGGGTGCGCCGCACCTCATCGGCCGGCAACTCCAGTACCCATTGGTAGAAGGGCTCCAGCGCCTCCAGCCCCCGAGCCTCCAACTCCAGGATCCAGCTGTTAAACAGCTTGACCCCCAGCAGTTGCAGCAGGTTGATCATCTCGCCAATCGGCCGAAAGCCGACCATGGCCGCGAAGGGGGTCAGGGCCGAGATCAATTCTGGCTTGTGATTTGGATCCTTGTAGTTGCGATGACCCGCCGCCAGCGGAATGCCCGCCTGCTCCTCGCGCAGAAATCCCTGCTGCGCTTGCAGCTTGTTAGGATGTACCTGGATCGACAAGGGCGAGCCCGCCGACAGGATCTTGAACAGGAACGGCAGCTCATGACCAAAATGTGCCACCACCGATGAGCCGAGCAGCAGCTGGGGCTCGGCCTGGATCACCCGATCCAGCGGTACGCTACCACTGGGCAGGTTCACCCAAGAGGGCGCCTTGGGATGGGCACCGACCCAGATCTCTGCTTGGGGTTGACCGGTGGGGTTGGCCACCCCCAGCAACCAGGGCAGGACATCTGTGGTCCCCCAGGCATAGGGCTGGACGCTATTTTGCAGTTTCAACGGCCGCTGCAGTTGTTGCATGGACAGACCAGGCAGCAACCCGGAAGCAGGCTCTTCCGAGACTTTGGTTCCGGCTAGTTCCGGAATCAGTGGTGATAATGACAACATGGTTAACCCTCCTGGCGTAACAGCGTCAACACTTCATGGGTCTTGTGATCCATCAAGTGGATATCGGCGCGGGACTCAACGTTCAAACGCACCACAGGCTCGGTATTTGAGCTGCGCAAATTGAAACGCCAAGCCTCGAACTCCAGACTGATGCCATCGGTGTGGTCAATCAGGGTGGCGTGAGGTTGATAGTGGGCCAGCACCCGGGCAATGGCAGCTTGCGGGTCGGGCAGCACACTGTTGATTTCCCCGGATGATGGGTAAGCAGCGATGCGCTCGGCCACCAGCGTCGAGAGCGGCTGACGACGCCGGGAGAGCAGCTCGATCACCAGCAGCCAGGGGATCATGCCACTGTCGCAATAGGCAAAATCCCGGAAGTAATGGTGCGCACTCATCTCGCCGCCATACAGGGCATCTTCAGCGCGCATCCGCTCCTTGATAAAGGCATGACCGGTCTTGGATTGCACCGCCACGCCGCCACTTTGGGTGACAATACTCTGGGTATTCCACACCAACCGCGGATCATGGATGATGCGACTGCCGGGTTGTTTGGCCAGGAAGGATTCGGCCAACAGGCCGACGATGTAGTAGCCCTCAATGAAGGCACCCTTTTCGTCAAACAGGAAGCAGCGATCGAAATCCCCATCCCAGGCAATGCCCATGTCGGCGCCATAGGCCTTCACCGCTGCCGTGGTGTCTTCACGACACTCGGGCAGCAAGGGGTTGGGAATGCCATGAGGGAAATGACCATCCGGTTCATGATGCAGCTTGATGAAACTGACCGGCACCCCGAGTTGCTTGAAGCGCTTCTCCAGCGCATCGATGACATGCCCGGCAGCACCATTGCCCACATTGGTCACCAGCTTGAGTGGACGCAGCTGGGCCAAATCCAGATAGGTCAGCAGATGGGCGACATAGGCCTCCTCCACACTCTGCTGCATATAGTGACCCGGCAGTTTGGCCTCGGGACCATAGTCCCGGGTTTCGGCCAGCCGCTTGATCTCGTTCAGGCCGGTATCGCCACTGATCGGCTTGCTGCCCTCGCGCACCAGTTTCATGCCGTTGTAGTCGGCCGGGTTGTGGGAGGCGGTCACCTCGATGCCACCATCCACCCCCAGATGCCAGGTGGCAAAGTAGATCTCCTCGGTGCCGGTCAATCCTAGATCGATCACATCGGCGCCACTATCCATCAGTCCGCGGGCTAACGCCTGTTTCAGGGCCGGAGTCGACAACCGCACATCGCCACCGATCACCACTCGTTTGGCCCCCAGATAGTAGGCAAACGCGCGGCCAATCCGGTAGGCGATCTCCTCATTCAACTCATCACCCAGTCGGCCTCGAATGTCATAAGCCTTGAAGCAGCTCAGTTGTTCCATCTCCAGATCCCTCTTGTGCTGTGTTGATTAGTTAGCCGGCAGAATACGAATGCCGGAGGCCATCAGCAGATTGCTGGCTGGCAAGGGGTCATGGGGATCGACCCGGCCATACACATCGGCCACTCGCTCGATATCTTCGTCACCGAGGAAGGTGCCGGTCTGTACTTCGATGATTTCCAGCGGCACCTTGCCCGGGTTGGCCAGGCGGTGAAATTCACCTTGTGGAATATAGGTGGACTGATTTTCGGTGATCAGGAAGGACTGCTCGCCAATGGTCACCTCACCGACACCATGTACCACTACCCAGTGTTCGGCACGGTGCAGATGCCGATGCAAGGAGAGACTCTGCCCCGGTTGCACCGTGATGTGCTTGACCCCGAAGCGTTGTCCCTGATCGATGGCGTCATAGCTGCCCCAGGGACGGTAGACCTCGCGATGATGCTGCGCCTCTTGCCGACCAGCCCGCTCCAGCTTCTTCACCACGTTCTTGACGTCCTGCACCTGATCCAAGTCCGCCACCAGCACCGCATCCTTGGTCTCGATGACGACTGTGTTCTTCATACCGATCAGACTGACCATGCGATGGGTGGTGTGAACGTAGCAATTTTCGCTCTGCTGGATTTCAACGTTGCCCTTGAGGAAGTTGTGCTGCTCATCTTTTTCTTGCTCTTCCCACAGCGCTGACCAACTGCCGACATCGCTCCAGCCCGCCTGCAACGGTACCAGCACGGCATCTTGAGTCCGTTCCATGATGGCGTAATCGATGGAGTCATCCGGGCAGAAAGCAAAGCTGTCGGCATCCAGACGCCAGAAATCCAGATCCCGGTACTTGCGCTCCAGCGACAACTGGCAGGTATCGTAGATATCCGGCTGCAGGGCTTTTACCTCTTCCAGAAAACGGCTGGCCTTGAACATGAACATGCCGCTGTTCCAGAAGTAGTCCCCGCTGGCCAGAAAGCTCATCGCCGTCTGCTGATCCGGCTTCTCGACGAAGCGCTCTACCGGCACTGCCTCCAGGCCGTTGACCTGGGAACTCTTTACATAGCCATACCCGGTTTCCGGCGCCGTCGGCACAATGCCGAACAGCACCAGCTTGCCCTTCTCGGCCTCCACCCGCGCCCGCTCCAGGGCGGCATGGAAAGCGGGCACGTCGCGGATCACATGGTCGGCGGGCAACACCAGCATCAGATCATCGACGGTTTCTTCTTCCTGGATTAGCATCGCCGCCAGAGTCACCGCCGGTGCGGTATTGCGGCCAAAGGGCTCCAGCAGGACATTGCAGGGCTCGCGCTTGATCTCCTGCAATTGCTCCCGGACAACGAAGCGGTGCAGGTGATTGCACACCAGAAAGGGTTTACCGAATGGTTTCTCCGGCAAGCGCAGAACCGTCTGCTGTAACAGGGTGTGTTCACCCAGCAGATTCAGAAACTGCTTGGGGTGTTGCTTACGAGACAGAGGCCAGAGGCGAGAGCCGCTGCCACCAGAGAGAATGACTGGAATCATGGGAACACTCCTTGTGCCGGGTCTATTTGATCTCGCGGCGGTCGGGATAAATTTCCGGCCGGTCGCGAAGGTAGATAAAACTTTGATCGCCGCCCAGAGAGCTGCTCTTGAGCGGCACCAGGCGCTTGATCAGTGGTAATAACGCCGGGTCTTTGACAATCGATTCGTAGGGCGCCAACCACGCCAAACGTCCGCCCTCCTCAAAGTCCAGATCGACTTGTTCGGCTCCGGCAACTTCTTCGATGGATTCTGGATCCTCCAGATTGACCAACACCACTGCGGCGACTCGCTGCAACGCCTTGCGCTCGAGAAGCAGGGGCGACTGCTGATTGGCTTGGGCAAACGCCGCCATGGTGCTGAGTGGCAACAAGGCAAAACTGTGATAAGCCAGCGCCCGGGTTTTCCGCCGCAGCTCGTTGGGCAGATATCCCTCGTCCGTCACCTGACGCATGGCCATCTGATAGACCCCGTAGGACCAATCAAACAGATCCTGTCGTTGCAACACCACGGCGGTCACCATCACACTCCAGGCCGCCCAATAATCATGGTTATTCGCCTTGTCCGGACCCCGCCCCTGATAATCCTGCTGCACCTGGGCAGCCAACGCCGCGAGCCAACCCTCGAGCAACTGCTGGTCAGCGACAGAAATATTGGCTCCCAGATTCAGTTTCAGCTTCAGATAGTTGGTAGCAAAAGAAGCCAATGTCCATTTGCGTACCGCATTGCCAACATGGTTGCTGGGTTTGCCGAGCAGAGCCTTTTGGCTGGCCCAGGCTCGCCAATGGGTGAGCAGACACTCCAAGTCCGTGCTGTTGCCGCGGCCCTTGAACAACCGGTCACTCACCTTGGCCGAGAACTGCTGCAAATCCTTCATCGGTTTGGTCCGGCTCTCATACTCCTTAATGGCATCGGGGTTTACATCATCACGGGAAGAATCATCCCCCTCATATTTGCTTGGAAAATTCAGCGCCCCGCCGAACACCTGAACCGGAGGGCAACGGACGCTCTGACCACCATGGCGCAGGACCAGACCCGGGCGATAAAAGCCCGGCGCAGGACGTAACTCCGCAGCCAGAGCAGCAGACATTTCCAACATCCCGGCAAGTACCAGTAACCATGCGACCCTGTTCATTGTTATCTCCTAGCGGTTTGCGATAACGGCGGCTTGCCATCCAGTTCACAGACGTTCACCGCCACATCGACTTCGGGTTGCGTGGAGCCCACCTGATTGAGATCGAGGGATATAAAGTTCTCGTTGCGCAGTAACTCATCCTGCGCCAGCGAGAACACAAAACGGCCTCCGGTGTTGGCACGCTGATTTTGACGAACGGTGAAACGTTCATCGGCACCATTGCCATACCAGGCGGTCACATTCAGGTCATGGACCGTGGGATCACTCAGTTGCAGCTCCATCACCAGATCCCCGGCATCCCGCTTCAACAGCTCGGTGCTGAACACCAGCTCGTTATGGCCGGCTCCAGGACGAATCTTTTGGCTGCTGCTCAACAGTGACTTCTTGCCCTCGCAGCCGTTATTGACCAAAGGAATCAACTGCCGAAACAAGGACTTGTCCTTCATCAAATAGTGAGCTGGCAACTCCCAGAGGATCATCTTCGGTGGTTTTTCCTGGAACACGCCCGAAGGGAGATATTCCAGCCAGGCACCGCTCTCCTCACCACCCGACAGCGCCATATTCAGGATGTCCTTGCCCAGGTACTGACGCAGAAAGCCTTCAAAGTTGGTGCGCTGATTCGCACTGGCACTGAAGCTGGTGCCAATCAGTACCAGTTCGGGCGCCACTTCGGCCTCCAGCAAGTCGCTGTCCGGCGTGGTCTGATATTCATTGGTGTACTGGAGCGGGTAGTTCTGCTGGCACAGATCGCCAATGGCGCGCTGCCAGTTACCGTTGACCGCGGTATAACCACTGGCCTCGGTCTGATACTCCTCGCTGGGCAGACTGTCGTAGAAGGGATAATGACTGACTGTTTTGGCCACGACCCGAGCCGTCGCCTCGGCGCCGGTCGGGCTCCAGTGCAAGTCACGTTTCAGGTAGAAATCACCCTGCACCTGGTCAACCAGTTGATCCAACGGTGCCGCAGCCACGCCGATATCCCGGAAGCGCTGCAGGGCCGCTTGGTAATTCGCCAGCGCCAGCGCCTTGTCAAACGGCTGCAGGCTCTGATCCTCATGCATCAGACCGCGGCTGGGCAGATAGACCACCATCAGCTGGGTACCGCGCTTTTTCAGCGCCTGGGAGAACTGCTTGAGCATGGCCATCGACTCAGGGCTTGGGCCAAACTCGGTGGCAAAATCGGTCCGAGCCCGAAATACCCAGCCGTTTTTACCGGCCACCAGCGGCCACAGGGTCGACAACACATCACCCTTGTAATTCTCTTTTACCAACGCCGCAGGACAGAGATTGCAGCAGGGTTCAGCCTGATAGACGGGTGCCGCCGCACCCGTGGGCAGCGGAGCTTGAGCCTGTGGGGCACTTTGCGCTTGCACACCACCGGCCAAAACACTGCCTATCAGCATGGAGAGCGCCCGGGCCTTCATTGCACAGACTCCACAACGGCGATATGGGGCTGACCACCGACATTCAGCACGAACAGACTGGTCACCTGACCGCGCTTGAGGATCATGGCCGGAGTGGTCGCCAGCAGCTTGCTTTCCTCACCGACACCGAACGATGTTCGCACTGCATTGACTTCCCGCAGCGCCGAGGCGCCACTATCAATCGGGCCTAGAATCGATTTGCCCTGTTTGGTGAGCAAGGAGAGTTTGGTATCCAGCAGGTTGTAAAACGCCAGTCGTGCCCGTGACTTATCCTTGAATGGCGTCTCGCTGATCACCTTGACCTTGCCATCCTGCCACAGCAGGGTCTGTTGGGTGCCCTGGACCAGTTTCAGCGGCTGACTCTGACCATTCAACGTCACGGTATAATCCCCCTCCACCGCAAAGGCATAGGGGCTGCATTGACTCACCGCCAGATTAAGCGTCTTGCCCTTGAAGCCCACGCTCACCGGACCACCACTGGCATTCATCACCCGGAAAAACCCGGCATTCGCCGGAGCTATAGCTCCGTATAGGGCAGCATCTCCCGCCCACAGCGGCGCCGCGAGCAGAGAGCCGATCATCAGTACTATGCATTTCATCCATTGCTTCATCTCTACATCTCCTGGGTGGTAACAAACGTCAGCCAGCATGGCTGTGGGTTAATTGCGAGAAACATCAGCCTGCCGTCGGCAAAGGCTGCACCAGATAACGAACCGGGATCTCCCAGACCACCTGGCGAATCTCTGTTTTAGCTAACGGGTTATCGGCTAACCAAGTGCGCATCGGCTGGAATGGCCCCTTACCCTGCTCGGCATAGTTGACCCAATCCGCTCCCGTGGCCTGCTTGATCGCCCCGGCAAAGTTCCAGGCCTCGTTGGCGCTGTAACTGGTACCCACCAGCAGTCGGCTGATGGTGGGCGCTTCGGCCAGCAGGTCGTCGCCACCGCCGTTATCCAGCGTCAGCGGCGTCACCAGTAAATCCGCTTCCGGCCCCCAGTCGGCAAAATATGGCGCCACCGGAATGTAATTGAGCAGATCGCCACGATAGGGTTTGGCCTCGCCCTGCTCAGTGCTGAACCTTTGTCCATCCCCCTCGTGACCCAACTGTTGCGCCGTCCACTGCGCCACCTGACTGGCACCAAACGGTGTCCAGTGGGTATCGCTTTTCAGGAATACCTCCTGCTGTTTAGCGGCGCGCCACAGCAGAGGACGCAAATCGGCAACAGCAACCCCGCGCTCCGCCAACCCGTGCAGTGCTTGCTCATACAAACGCGCCTGCAGCTGGGGATTCACCTGCAGTAACTGCTCGCTATAAATCTCGCTCTTGGCTGGCAGCAACACGGGTAACAACTGGATATTGGCTGCCGAGAATTGCCGCGCCACTAGGGCGATTTCATCCAGCGCCGCCTGCAAATGGGCTGCTTCCCGAGGCGACCAGACAAACTCTTCCTTACTGAACAACCAGCCCTGCTTGCCGACGACCACACCCGGACGCCCCTCGTTAAACAGCTGATAATCAAAGGCAGCCCAGGCATTGGTGGCCCAGTCCTTCATCACAAATTTTTCGTCATACAAGCTTTCAATTTGCCGGGCGTTGCGGCCGTCCAACCAGGCGCGACCACTATCCGCCGGCCAGCTGAGCTCCTTCCAGGAGAGCAGCGCCAGCGGCACCATCAACACCAACCAGAGGCCTCCATTGATGTAGCGGATCTGTTTTCTCATACTCAGCACCTCAGAATTGGAAGTAGAGGAACGGGGAGTAGCTGGATGCCACCAGCTTCACCAGTGCCAGAGCGAACAGCGGCACTTGCACCACCAGTTGCAACGCCATGGCATGCCGCAGTACCGCCTGCCGTAACAGCGACGGCACCCGATTCGGCAGCAGGCTCCACAGCACCACCACGATGCCAACCACCAGCAACGCCATGGACATGCGGGTGATGGAGAAACTTAGATCCGGACTCAACGCCAGGCTGGGCCAGGAGAACATGGCTGCGTACATGACGAAGGCTTCGCCGACGCTGTGGGCGCGAAACAGCACCCAGCCCACCATCACCAACAGCAGGGTGAACACCCAGCTCAGAGGTTGGAAGCTCGTTTGCTTGCCCCAGCCCAATGCTCGCTCGATGGCCAGCCACAGGCCATGCCACCCCCCCCACAGCACAAAGGTCCAGTTGGCGCCGTGCCACAGCCCGCCCAGCAACATGGTCAGCACCAGGTTGCGGTAAGTCATCCAGGTACCGCCGCGGCTACCACCGAGCGGGATATAGAGATAGTCCCGCAGCCAGGTGGACAGACTGATATGCCAGCGGCGCCAGAATTCGGTGATGCTCTGGCTGATATAGGGGTGGTTGAAGTTTTCGTTGAGCCGAAAGCCAATCATCATCCCCAGGCCAATCGCCATATCGCTGTACCCCGAGAAATCGAAGTAGAGCTGGATGGTGTAGGCCAGAATGCCCAGCCAGGCATCGGCAAATGTCGGATCGCTCAAACCAAACGAGGCATCGGCAATGGTGGCCACCGAGTCGGCGATCACCACCTTCTTGATAAAGCCCTGCATGAAGCGAGCAACCCCGGCCGCAAACAGCTGCGGCGTATGCTCGCGATGGGCAAACTGTGCCGCCAGGTCACGGAAGCGGATCACGGGCCCGGCAATCAGATGGGGATAGAGCGCCAGGAAAGCCGCGAAATCATCCAGACGACGGGTCGCCGGGATCTCTTTGCGGTAGACATCCACCAAGTAACTGATGGATTCGAAGACGTAGAAGGAGATGCCGATCGGCAACAGCAGATGCAGCAGTGGCAGCGGCTCGCCACCAACGGCCGTCAGCAAGCCATTCAGCGAACCGATACCGAAGTCGGCGTATTTAAAGTAGGCCAGCACCGCCAGATCGACACCGATCCCCAAGGTCAACCAGCGTTTAGCCTGCGGGGTGCCGAGTGCCGATTCCAGGCGAATACCCACCCAGTAGTTCCATAGCGTCGCAGCGATAAACAGGCCAAGAAAATCTACCCGCCACCAGGCATAGAAGGCATAGCTGCCCAGCAGTATGACCATGGAGCGGCCACGGAACGGCGTCAGGTAATAGATCGCCAGGAACAGTGGCAAAAACACCAGCAGAAAAAAGGTCGATGAAAAAACCATGGCTAATGTCCTCCCATCAATTGGTGACTACGGCAGTCGGTGGTTGCGGCGCCCAACGCACCCACTGCTCACCCTGCGTTGCCTGCAAGATGTCGGCAGAGAGTGGGGTCAGATCGCCACGTAACGGCCGGTTGCCGCCGCCGTTCGCTTCCAGCAACAGATTGCTGAACATCAGCTGTTCGGTCGCTTCGGCGTAGACGGCACCACTGCGATTGAAGCCAATGACACCGCCACTCAGCAGTGCCGAAGAGCGAGCCTCATAGGGGTCAAGAGCCAGATCGCGATAGGATTGATAGGAGAGATCCTTGATATGGCCATAGACGCCATAACGACCATTTTTCAGGATCATGTTGTCGACAATGCGAATATCCTGGCTGTTACGGAAGCGGATACCGTGGTGCGCATTCTGGTACACCTGGTTGGCATAAATCAGGTTGTGGTGACTCTCGTACATGGCGATGCCATCACTGCCATTGCCATAGGTGGTGTTGTAGGCCACCAGGTTATGGTTGCTCAACCGATCCAGCATGATCCCCGCCAGATGGTTGTTGAAGCTGATATTGCGGAAAATGAAGCTGTCATTGACTTCGCGCGAACCGATGATGCCGTGGCGCACCTTGGTACCCCAGACTCGATTCTCGGCAATGATCAGGCGACGGGAGCGATCGTGGGGGTCAATCCCGTAGTAGTAGTTGTCTTCGTAGCGATTGCGCAGGATTACCACATCATCGGCTTCATAGGAGTAGAAACCGTAGAACATGTCGTAGAACAGGTTATCCACCAGCCAGCCGGTGGGACGACGGCTGATATCGACATCGGCAGGCGCATAGACACTATCGTCTTTACTGAAGGCCGATAGGGATACTCCGTAAGCCTTGGTGGTGGCGGAGCCCAGATGGGAGATCTCGCTGCCATACATATAGGTTTCGGAGCCACTCCAGGCGGTATAGAAAGGGCGAAATTTTTTCTTATCGCCACTGAAAGTAGCCGGCACCTGCTCTTTCTCGCGCCAGGCCAACAACTTGCTGTTGAGCAGGAAGAAACGACCGGCATTAACCAGGAAGGCCCCCCGATCCTCGGCCAGACGCAGGGTCTGTCCGCCATCGATCACCAACGCGGCGTCGGCGGAAACCACCAACGGCACCCGTGCCAAAAAGACACCCGGCAGTTGCTGCACCAAGGCTTCCGGAAACTGCTTGGCCAATGCATCCAGACGCACCAGACCGCCGCGAACAAACAGGATGCGTGGGAAACGCCCTTGCCGCTCCGCCCAGATGTTCAGTCGACCGCCCAGGAAAAACTTGCGGGTCTCGACGCTGCCACTCATTCGCTCTTCGCTACCATGGCCGGGTTTACCCAACCATGGTTTGAGTTTGTCGCGGATCGCCGCTTCGGTATAACCACTGACATCCGGCAGCACCACCTGTGGGGCCGCCGGGATTTCTGATGGCGCAGACAGTTGATACTCCGGAGTGGCCGAGACAGCACCACTCCATACCAACAGGACTATCCACCACGTTCTGAGTCCTTGTGTCATGGCATTCCCCATCCCTAGAAGTTGAGCATCAGATCAAGCACCCAGCGATGCTCCCACTGACCATCGTCGGCAAAAGCCGCACCGGTTTCGAAGACGGAGCCACGCAAACGAACGCGTCCCTCCTGCGGGTTATCCAGCAGCGAATGGAAGTACCAGCTCGCCACCATGTCCGCGCCTTGGCCGATGTCATTACTGCCATTGAGTGTCACGGGCAGCGGAGTACCCAGGCTGTACACCGGCAACGCCGCATCATTGCGACGCAACCAGGAGAACGCGGCCCCCAGCTCCAGATCCGTCAGCGGCTCCGCGCCGACAAACAATGACCATTGCTGCAAATTACTCAGATCCGCCCGCAGCACATCGTTCAGGCGGTAGAGCGACTGCCGATTGCCCAGGAAGCGCTGCCGATTGCTGTTCAATCCGGTCTGCACAAACACATCGGAACTATCCGCATCGGCACCGCCACTGCCGTAGGCATACTGCAACCCCACGGCCAACCGTTGCGGCAGATAGAAGTCGTAGCGCACGCCAGCATCCAGAGCCGAGGCGTTCAAATCATAATTACGGCTACCGGCACTGGATGAGGGCAGAAAGTCAGCCTCCCCTTGCAACCAGGTCCACTCCAGGTGGTAGGCCCACGGCTGCGCAGGCTGGCGACGATTGAACCATTCCGAGGTTGCGCCCACACCCAGCCACAGCCAGTTGCCATTCACTCCCTGCGGATCGCCGGTACTAAAATCTTCCACGTCCTGCCCACTTTGCGTGGCATACATGAAGCGCCCGGTCAGCGCCTGGTAGGGACGCCAGTCCTGCAGCAGTTCGCCGAAAACCCGTAACTTGTGGTCATCATAGGGATCGAGTTCACTATCGTCGGTGCGGTAGGTATCCAAGCGTTCGCCGACGGCCAGCGAGGCCTTGGTGGTCGAGGTTTGCAGACGCCAGCCCAGAGACTCCAGATTGGCATCCCACCAGTTACTGTCCTCACTCTGCTGACGTTGCAACCCCACCGTCAGGGATTCGCCAGGAAATCCGGTCCAGTTAAGCGGCTGATAACGCCACCACAGCTGGCGCAGAGCCAGATATTTATCAGATTGACTGCCCGCCGAACGCCCAACCTCTTCGTCGCGTAGCGCCGTCTCTTCGTTGGAAAGAAAAGCCCGCACATCCAGATAGCTACTCTGTTCGAGGTTCCATTGCTCACTCCAGCGCAGTTGGCCTTCCACCGACAGCGCATCAACGCTTTGTTTTGGGTGAGTTACATCGCTGCGTTGACTGTCACCGCTGAAGATAAGCCCCGGCTCCACGGCCGCTTGTGTACTCTGTGCCCCGGCCATCCAGCCCAGTAGCACCAGAACTATCGGATTTCGTTTCATCCCTGCTCCTCATTCTCGGCCGCGGCAACTTTGGTCATTTGCACGGCAGGACCATCTTGCGCAGACAGGCTGCGATAATGGATCTCTTGCTGCAGCAGTTGTTGCGCTTGCTGTTGCTCCGTCGGTGTCAGGCTCAATCCAGCGCGGATGCGCTTGATGCCTGCGGATTCGGAACGGCTCAGCACCAACTCGGAAAAAACATAGCCATACACGGGATTGCGCTTCACTCCGGCTCCGGTAGCAAACAACTCGGCCAGATAGTTATCCGCCGGTCGATAACCGCCTCGAGCCGCCGCAATCAGCAGAGTGACACCTCGATTCACCCGTTCCGTTGTCGCCTCGCCCAGTTGGCCACTCAGATTCATCCGTCCCAGCCAATAAGCACCTTCCGGGTCTGCTACTCCCTGTTGTAAGAAGGTCTGCGCCTTGACCAGATCCGGGGTACGTCGCGGACTCTGGGTGTAGAGGCGACCCAGCAGCACATAGGCCCGGATCTCGCCTGCCTTCCCCAACTCCTGCAGATGACGCTCCATCTCCGCCGTTTCAGATTCCTGACCGGGTTGATCGAGCAGCAAGTCATAGAGACGCAAAGCAATCGCCGGTTGCTCAATGGCCAGACGCCCCAACTCGGTAGCGACCGGAAGCTGCGGGCCATTCGGACGCGAACTGACCAGATCGTCGAGCAGACTGCTCAACTCGACGACCGTCAGCTGGCCTTGCTGGTACTCCTCGCTGACCGCCTGTTTCCAGGTCTCGATATCGCTGACTGGGCCACTCTTACCACGCCGCAACCAATCCAGTTGCACCTCGAAGCAGTGCAACAAGGGCTCTCCGCTCGGCGTCACCGCACAGGCCTGTTGCAGATCGGCCGACTCTGCCGACTCCTGCAATACCGGTAGCCGTAACTGGGCTCTTAACCAGAGATCGGCTGACAGCAGCTGATCACGGTTGAGTTGCTTGAACTCAGGCGCCAGAGCCTTGGCATCCAACCGGGTCGGATGCTGGGCGTATAGCTTCATTTGCAACTCAAAAACATCTTGCTGCTGTTGTTGCCGCAAGCGCAGCCGTTGTTCAGCCTCCGGGATCCAGTCCGGCACCCAGACGGTGGCGGGAACCAGCCAACGCAGATAGCGCAGCTCGGCATTCCCATCCCGCGCGGGTAATTCCGCTGGCTGCAGTTGTGCTTTTACTTGCGCCAGCCCCTGCAGATCGCCCTGGCTGCCACGCCATTGCGCCAACGCCAGTGTGGCGTCCTGATAGCCGCGGGTGGATAAGAGGGTCAGATCCGCCTCCGCCTTAGCCACCTGAGCGCTATCGCCACTGGCGAGCTGTTGGCGCGCCAAATTCACATCCATGACACTGCAACCGGCCAACATCCCCGTCAGCAGCAGCATGGCCTTCCGTGCCTGACTGCTCATCTGCGTATGCTCCTACCAAGTCCACTCTGCGGGCCATTTCCAACCGCCCAAGCCATCAATCGAGACTTGCACCGGTTGATTTAGCCAGCTCTCCGCCAGCGGGGCATCGGGACGAATCGTGGCCAGCAAACCACCCTGGGTCAGTAGATTGCCGTCGGACAGATCACCGACCACCTTCAGCTGCTGGATGACGCCGGAAACGGCGGCCTCAGTTCCCGGTAACTGCAATGTCACCGGCTGACCGATCTGTAATTGGTCATCGACCTGATAATCAAAACGAGCCAGAACTTCGGGTTGGCTGCCAACAGGCACCAGGGTCAATAACGGCTCGCCCTTGTTGGTAAACAGGCCATCGGCGACCGCCAGACTCTGCACCCGACAATCGCAGGGACTATTCAGCACTTGGGTTAAATCAGCCTGCAGCAGACTCTTGAGTTGGGTGGCATCCATCTGGGTTTTACTCAGCATGCCGGGCAACAGGTTGGCCAAGGGAGAGGTAATTTTGGCCAGCGGCGCGTTCCGTTTGACCATATCCCCCGGCTTCACCAGATAGCTCAACGTGCCCTCGCTCACCGCAGGCAACGTCACCGAAGGCTGCGATACCACGGCACTGCGCGCCACGGTGACGAAGTAGGTCTGATACAGCTGGAAGAGAATGTAACTAAACGCACTCAGGCCAATGGCCAATGACACTAGGCTCACGGTCACAGCGCGAACCCGCTGCCATCCGGTCAGACCGGCGCTGGTTTGTGCCTTGCGCGGCTTGGTGAAGTTGTCCCGGTTCATGGTCGACAGCACGTCGGCCACCTGGGTGATTTCGCCACCGAGGAACTTGGTGATCAGCAAGCGCAGGGTCGATATTTCATGGCTACCCAGATCATGAAACTCACAGCCAAAACGTTGCTGGTCAGCCATATAGTTCGCTACCTGGAACTGCACATTGAGCACAAATTCCACGGCATCGAAATTGAACAGTAAGCGTCCTTGATAGCGCCCCTCCACCTTGAGCAGTGATTTGCTATCCACGACACTGAAACCACTGGCCGACAGGTCATTCACCTCGAGGGCAAACTGGGCACCGTGGCCATCATTGACGATAATCCGCGCCGGCATCCGGACACGGGCATGGCGTCGTTGCGCCTCGTTTTCATGAACCAGATTCAAATTGGGAGTTGCCATTTTGTTTGTCCTTCCTTAGTCGGAATCATTCCTGCCAGAGTGCCGGGAGGCTGCTATTCAGTCCCCCGGACCCACTCCTTTGTTCACACCATGTGCAGCACGACCGCTACAAACACGCTGACCGCCGAAAAGGTCATCGCGTAGGTCGACCAGCGATTAAACCAGGCCTGGAAGACCCCGTGATCGTGACTGAGCTTGGTGCTCTGCCGCGTCCAGGACTGCCGATCCAGCCGAAACACCACATAAATCTTCACCATGGAGCCGACGATCTGGTTGAAGTACAACATCAGTGGAAATGCCGGACCGATACGGTGGCCGGAGGCCAGCAGCATCAGAGTGACGAGGGTTCTCGTCAGACCAATCCACAGCAGATAAATCGCCAGATACACGGCTGAGTACTTCAAGCTGGCAATCACAGCTGCCGTCAGCCCCAGCATGCTGGTCCACATCGATAACCGTTGATCCAGTAGTACGTAGTAGGTAAAGATTCCCAAGCGCCGCAGTCCTAACCGCGTGGCCCGGGAGTTCTGCCGCAGCGAGTTGCCATACCAACGGAACATCAACTGCCGGGCAGCACGGAAGAAGTTGCGATCTGGCGGATGCTCCACCGTGGTGATCGCCGCATCCGGGACGTAATAGGTATCCCAGCCTTGGCGCATCAAACTGAACCAGCTGGACTTGTCATCCCCGGTCAGGAACTTGAAACGGCCCAAGCGCCAGTGATCCAGGTGGTCGTTTTCCACATCGTCGATAAACGCCGCTGAGGTCACGACACTGGCCCGAAACAGGGACATACGGCCGGTCAGCGTTAGCACCCGCTTGGACAACGCCATCGAACACATGTTGATGTGCCGCTGGGCGAAGCGCAGCTTGTGCCACTCACTCATCCAGTAACTACCGAGCACATCGCAGTACTCGTTGGTGGTCAGCGCACCAACCTGGGGGAACAGTGAAAAATAGGGTACGGTCAAACCCATGATTCCGGGCTCCAGGACCGTATCGCCATCGACTACGGCCACCAGTGCTCGATCATCCGGCAGGTCGCGGGCTATGGCCCGAAACCCGTTGGCCAAACCATCGCGCTTCCCCGTACCGGGAATGCGCACAAAGGTCAGCTGTACTCGGTCTTCCGGTGGCATCGCTTGCTGCCATAACGCCTTGACCAGCAACTCGTCAGAGAGCTCGACGATGGACGCCACCACAGTGGCGGGATACCCGCAGTCGATGGCCTCACGGATCACCGCCTGATACACCATGGCGGTCGTCAAGGCATCGATACGGAAACTGGTCACCATCAAATAGATGTGCGATGGAGGTTGCTCCTGCAACGCGACCAGTGCCTGCCGCTTGTGACGCGGAAAAATCACATAGCGAAACCAGAGGCCGCGCACGTAGTGGGTCAGTCCGACGCTATAGCGCCAGAGGCCGACCGCACCCACCAACAAGAGAAATTGGGCATGATGCGCATCAAACACCTGGGGTGGGACTAGCAGAGCCAGTCCCATCAAGGTACCGATGAGTAACATCCAGCCATTGAACCGTTGCATCCATGTCATGGGGCACCTCGCTTACCAGCAGATACCCTGCTTGTTCGCATCGGACGGATGGGTCATGAAACCGGTCAGATCCACCAGGTACTTGTCATCCGGCCAGGACTCCAGCATCGACAGGAAGCTTTTGTCCTGATTCCCCAGCACCAGTACATCCGACTCGGCCATCAGTTGGTGTTCATCCTGCGCCAGCAACGACGAGACATGGGGGATCTTGCCGTGGATATAGTCTTTGTTCGCACCATGCACACTGGCAAAGGAGACGTTGCGGTCGAAAATCGACAGCTTGTAGCCCTTACCAATCAGCATCTCGGCCAGCTCGACCAGCGGACTCTCCCGCAGATCGTCGGTTTCCGCCTTGAAGCTCAAACCCAGCATGCCGATATTGCGCTTGCCCAGGCCTTCAATGATGTCGAACGCCCGACGCACCTGATTTTCATTGCTCGGCATGATCGACGAGATCAGGGGGGTTTTGACATCCAACTTGCCCGCCCGATAGTTCAGCGCGCGCACATCCTTGGGCAGGCAGGAGCCGCCGAAGGCGAAGCCGGGTTTCATGTAGTAGCGGGAGAGGTTGAGCTTGTGATCCTGACAAACCACATCCATCACCTCACGGCCATCAACCCCCACCGCCTTGGCGATGCTGCCGATTTCATTGGCAAAGGCGACCTTGGTGGCATGCCAGACGTTGCAGGTATATTTGATCATCTCGGCAATTTCGATCGGCTTGCAGATGAACGGCGCACTGAGGTCACTGTAGAGCTGGGCCATGACGCGAGCGGTCTCGTCATCGAAGGCTCCGACCACTGTCATCGGTGGCTCGTCGTAATCGCGGATCGCGGTGCTTTCGCGCAAGAACTCCGGATTGATACCGAGGCCAAAGTCGACACCGGCCTTCTTCTGCGAGCAATCCTCAAGGATCGGTTTGACCACCTTGAGCACAGTCCCCGGCAGCACTGTGCTACGGACTATCACGGTATGACGCTCTTTTTTGTCACGCAGAGCGTACCCGATTTCCCGGGAGACCGCTTCGATATAATCCAGACTCAAATCACCATTCTTTAGGCTCGGTGTGGGCACGGCGATAAAGGTGATGTCACTGTTGTAGATGGCATCCATGTAGTTGGTGGTGGCCGAAATCCGACCGGCCGCTTTACCGGCAGCCAGTAACTCATCCAGTCCTGGCTCGACGATCGGGGACTTGCCCGCGTTGACCATGGCAACCTTCTCTTGCGAGACGTCAACGCCGATAATGGTGTGGCCCCGTTGAGCCATGCAGGCGGCGCATACGGCACCGACATAACCCATACCAAAAATACTGATCCGCATGATGCTTCTCCTTAGCCTCTTCGAACGAAAGACAGCGAAAAATGTTAAATCCAGGTGTTCGCCGTCATGATCTGGAACCGGGCTAACCGCTGCCCACCCCTGTTATGAAGCAATAAAGTGACCAATTTGTGATCTATTCACAAACAAATAATTTCGAATTGCTTATTTGTCGGTCATTTTGAGACATTCTGACGTTACACGGATGTTAATGAATTGTATTTAATGGGATTTCTTACTGAAGTGCCGAGCGGAGCTGGATCATTGACTTTTCACCAACAGTTCTATTTTTTCCGATTGACTTGTTGGTTTTCCCGCAAAATGCAGGCTCGCGGAATGACCATTCAGAAGCTGATGACATTCGAACAAAGAATTTGTTTTTCGAATGGTTAAATAAAGTGCACCAAAAGCGTGCCAACGCACCAGCTTGACAACCAACCCGCCGAGGCAGAGAGAGAAAAAGAGAGGGGCAACCTCATCCGAGTCGCCAGAAAACACTCCGGCTCCAGCGCTAGAATCAGCCGCTGGAGCCCTGGTTCAGAAACAGATTAATGGCCAATAAGGGCTCACTAGAGCCACAAATCAGCCCGCTAGAGGCTCACCATTGACGGTGACTTGGACCTCGATATTGCCACGGACAGCATTGGAATAGGGGCAAACCTGATGAGCGGCAGTAACCAATGCCTGCGCCGTATCACGGGGTAAATCCAGCGTCACAGCGAGCTTGACGCTCAAGGCAAAGCCGCTAGCGCCCTGATGCAAACCGACCTCGGCTGCAACCGGTGCCGCACTCAACTCCTGCTTCTGCTGTTTGGCGACAAACAGAATGGCGTTGGAAAAACAGGCCGCATAACCCCCTGCAAACATCTGTTCCGGGTTGGTTGCCAGCCGTTACCTCCCAACTCTTTGGGGTATCCCAACTCCAGGGAGAGCAAACCGTCTGAGCTCTCGACATGGCCATTACGACCGGATGTGGCAGTGGCGCGGGCAGTATAAAGTGCAGTCATGGGGGTCTTCCTCTGTGAATACGATAGTTTGATTACACAATTCAATTGTGTGCAATTTATTTCCTTTTCTTTGTACACCTGAGCTACAATGAACGCAACTAAATTGTGTGCAATATTATTTTCCGGAGTTTCCATGTCGAATAGCCCCCAGCAGTTGCGGCTGGAAAACCAGCTCTGCTTTGCGCTGTATAGCGCCACCAACGCCATGATCCGCGCCTATCGCCCCTGGCTGGAGCAGCTGGATCTGACCTACCCACAATACCTGGCGCTGCTGGTGTTGTGGCAAGAGGATGGGGTGAGCGTCAAGCAACTGGGCGAGCAGTTGCATCTGGATTCCGGCACTTTGACACCTCTGCTCAAACGCCTGGAAGCCAAAGGCTTAGTGACCCGAGGCCGCCGGGAAAACGATGAGCGCGTCCGCGTGTTAGTGCTCACTGCAGCAGGACAGGCGCTACGACAACAGGCCGCAGAGATCCCGGAGGCGATGCGCTGCCAGCTCAGCCTGACGGATGATGCCTTACTGCAGCTCAAACTCGGTTGCGAGACCCTGAGCCGGGAGCTGGGCCGCTCCTAAACAGGCACGAAAAAGGCGGCGCAATGCGCCGCCTGATTAGAGACTCATCCGCCTCAGAACTTGTAGAGCAGACCGGCACTGAGACGACTCATATCACCGTCAAAAAAGTCGACATTGGCATCCGACTCGCCATAGCTCGCAGAGAAAACAGCGCTCAGTTTGTCGACGCCGGCCAGCTTGTTCCAGAAGAAATTGGCATTCAGGCCCCACTCGGTCGCATCGACCTTCTCACCAAACACCGGGTTGACTTCATCGTATTGCAGCTGATTCACCACCAGGTTGGTGATCAGGGTGTATTGCGCCTGCATCAGCGCATAGGAAAGCTGGCCACTGATGCGGTCATAACTCACAGCATCGCCATCCGCTTCATTGCGGGTATAGGTCACCGAAGGTGACAGAATGCTGCCCTTGGGCCCAAACCAGTTATAGGAGAGGTTCACCGCGCTGATATTGCCATTGCGATCCAGTTGCGCACGTTCGGCAGCGGTCAAGGTGGTGATGCTCGCGCCACTCTGCTCATTATCAATGTCCACCTGGCGGTAGGTGTAGTTAGCAGCAAAGTTGCTACCCCAGATATTATCCCAACCCAGACGCACCCCTTGAGATTCCCGATCGGTATCGTCCCGATCACTCCCGGTCTGGTAAGGATCCGACCACACGGCGCCCGGGATACCGGAGAAGACGTAGGCGATGGAGCCAATGCCCTTGTCAGCCATTTCGGTACGCACCCCCAGCTGCTGGGTAAAATCCAGCGTCACTGCATCCTGGATCAGGTTGCCCAGATAGACCTGGGTGCGACTGTCGGCGAAGGTGTAGCGCAGGTCCAGATTCAAATCCAGACCGACCCCATCACTGCTGGCCTGAGAATCCAGAGAACTCAAACGCTGGCTTTCGCTCTTCTTGGGCCCGACCAATACGTTGGAATTGACGTCGGTATAGCCAGCACCCACCAGACCGTAGCCGGAAAATCCGCTCTCCTTGGGGATGGGATTAAATTCAGCATGGGCATGACAACCCAACAGGGCGAGCACAATGGCAATGGCGGATCGGTTCATGAATTCTCAACTCCTCAAATACGCAATGATTCAGATGTTATGTATCTCAAACGGCATGCGGCACATGATAGCAACCAGGATTGCGGCGTCAGTCAGCCATTATGGAGCCATTAGGTTGCAGTTAAGCTCTACGCAAAAATATCATCGGCAGACTAAAGTCAGAGCCATATTGGCTCGTCTGCTACCAATCTGCAAAACAAAAGAGGCCCGTAGGCCTCTTCCATCATAACAACGCACTCCCCGACCTCAGGGCGCCAGGAACAGCTGGTAGGCAGGATCGGCAGAAACGTCGTGCCAGACATAACCCAGTTCGTGCAGATGCTGGTGAAATTCCGGCAGACGCTCCGACGTCAGCTCGAAGGCACAAAGCACACGTCCATAATCGGCACCGTGATTGCGGTAGTGGAACAGGGTAATGTTCCAATGGCTGCCTAAAGTTTCCAGAAAACGCATCAGCGCACCGGGTTGTTCAGGGAATTCAAAGCTCAGCAAATGCTCGGTGAGCGAAGAACAGGGACGACCGCCGACCATATAGCGCACATGGTTCTTGGCCAGATCGTTATCGGTCATATTGATGACCGGATAGGCGGCAGCCTGCAGCTCATCGATGATCTGTTTAAGCTCTTCACTGCCGCGAGACAGGCGAACCCCGACAAACAGCGTCGCCTTGTCGCTAGAGGAGTAGCGATAGTTGAACTCGGTGACCACCCGTTTGCCCAACCGCTGACAGAACTCCAGGAAGGCCCCCTTACGCTCCGGGATCGTCACCGCCAGCATGCCCTCGCGTTTTTCCCCCACCTCGCAGCGCTCGGAGACATAGCGCAGGCTGTGGAAGTTGACGTTGGCCCCGGAGAGGATGGCTGCCATCCGTCCTCCCACCACCTGGCGCTCCTCGGCGAACTTTTTCAGCCCAGCCAATGACAAAGCCCCGGAGGGTTCGGCAATGGCGCGGGTATCCTCGAAGATATCCTTGAGCGCGGCACAGATCTCGTCATTGCTGACGGTAATCACCTCATCCAGATAGTCCCGGCACAGACGGAAGGTCTCTTCGCCGATACGTTTGACGGCGACACCATCGGCAAACAGCGAAACACGCTCCAGATTCACCGGCGTATCCGCGGCGAGTGCGGCGACCAAACAGGCCGAGCCTTCCGCCTCGACGCCGATCACCTTGACCTCAGGCAACAGTTGCTTGATATAGACAGCGACCCCGGCTGCCAGACCGCCGCCGCCCACCGGCACGAAGACGTGAGTCAAGCGGGTATCCTGCTCCAGCAACTCACGGCCAATGGTGCCTTGCCCAGCGATGACATCGGCATCGTCGAACGGCGGGATCAGGGTATAACCGTGCAGCTCGGCCAACCGACGGCTCTCGGCATAAGCCTCGTCAAAGCTGTTGCCAAACAGCAACACATTACCGCCCATGCGCCGCACGGCATCGATCTTGATATCCGGCGTAGTCGTCGGCATGACGATAATCGCCTTGATATTCAATTTGGCGCCAGAGAGCGCGACCCCCTGGGCGTGATTGCCAGCCGAGGCGGCAATCACCCCCCGAACCCGCTGCTCTTCATTCAGGCCGGCGATCTTGTTATAAGCTCCGCGCAACTTGAACGAGTGCACAGGCTGCAGATCCTCCCGCTTGAGCACCACGTGATTACCCAGGCGGTCTGACAGCTTCTTCAACACCTGCAACGGGGTGACTTTCGCCACCTCGTACACGGGAGACAACAGGATCTTGCGCAGATACTCACCGGCATCCGGTTGGGAACTGTACATCATTACTCCTCCAGCTTACTGCGATCCCGCACCGCACCCTTGTCGGCACTGGTCGCCAGCATGGCATACGCCTTCAGGGCATAAGAGACCGCACGCTCACGAGACACAGGCTTCCAGGCTGCTTTGCCCTTGGCCTGCATGGCCGCACGACGGCTTGCCAACTCGGCATCTGTGATGGCAATTTCGATTCGGCGCTCAGGGATATGAATGTTGATGATGTCGCCATTCTCAACCAGCCCGATATTGCCCCCTGCTGCCGCTTCCGGCGAAACGTGGCCAATGGAAAGACCGGAAGTACCACCGGAGAAACGGCCATCGGTGATCAAGGCACAGGCCTTGCCGAGGCCCATGGACTTCAGATAGGAGGTCGGATAGAGCATTTCCTGCATCCCAGGACCGCCCTTGGGACCTTCGTAGCGGATCACTACCACATCACCGGCTTTGACCTCACCACCGAGGATCCCGGCGACGGCATCGTCCTGACTCTCGTACACCCGGGCCGGGCCGGAGAAAATCAGGTTGGACTCATCCACCCCGGCAGTCTTGACGATACAGCCATTCAACGCCAGATTGCCGGAGAGTACCGCCAAGCCACCATCCTGACTGTAAGCGTGGGCCTTGGAGCGGATGCAACCTTCCTGACGATCCACATCCAGATCCGGCCAGCGACAATCCTGACTGAAGGCTTTGGTGGTGCGCACCCCGGCCGGCCCAGCGCGATAAAAATCCTTGACCAGTGCCGAAGCACCACGGGTCACATCATAGGCTTCCAGCAATTCCGCCAGGCTCAGACCCAAGACGTTGTGCACCTCGGTATGCAACAGACCGGCCCGCTCCAGCTCGCCAAGAATGCCGACGACACCACCGGCGCGATGCACATCTTCCATATGATATTTCTGGGTCGATGGCGCCACTTTGCACAGGTGTGGCACCCGGCGCGATAACCGATCGATATCCTCCATGGTGAAATCGACGCCGCCTTCCTGAGCTGAGGCCAGCAAGTGCAGCACGGTATTGGTCGAGCCCCCCATGGCGATATCCAGGGTCATGGCGTTCTCGAACGCCTGCTTGTTGGCGATGGCGCGCGGCAAAACGGAGGCATCATCCTGTTCGTAGTAACGCTTGGCCAGCTCGACGATGCGGCGACCCGCGCTCTTGAACAGCAACTCGCGGTCGGCATGGGTCGCCAACAGGGAGCCATTCCCCGGCTGGGAAAGCCCTAAGGCTTCGGTCAGGCAGTTCATGGAGTTGGCGGTGAACATGCCGGAGCAAGAGCCACAGGTCGGGCAGGCGCTGCGCTCGACGGCGGCGGTATCTTCATCACTGACCTTGCTGTCAGCGGCCATCACCATGGCATCCACCAGATCCAGTTTGATCAGTTGATCCGAGAGCTTGGTTTTACCCGCTTCCATCGGACCACCGGAGACAAAGATCGCCGGGATGTTCAGCCGCATGGCCGCCATCATCATACCCGGGGTGATCTTGTCGCAGTTGGAGATACAGACCAGGGCATCGGCACAGTGGGCGTTAGCCATGTATTCGACAGAATCGGCGATCAGTTCACGACTCGGCAGGGAGTAGAGCATGCCACCATGGCCCATGGCGATACCGTCATCCACGGCAATGGTATTGAACTCCTTGGCAACCCCACCGGCCGCTTCGATCTCCCGCGCCACCAGCTGCCCCAAATCCTTGAGGTGCACGTGACCCGGCACGAACTGGGTGAAGGAGTTGACCACGGCGATGATCGGCTTGTTGAAGTCATCATCGGTCATACCGGTGGCACGCCACAGGGCGCGGGCTCCGGCCATGTTACGGCCTTGGGTGGTGGTAGCGGAACGGTACTTAGGCATGAAACTCTCCCTGAATGCGGCAATATGATCCATAAAAGCGGCTCGAAAAACTGGCCTCTGCGTGCACCCGCTAGCGGGACAACGAAGAGAGTTTATGGAGACACTCTCGAACAACAAAAATAATGGAGGCGCCAGGCGCCTCCATACGGATTAATCGTGAACCGGGGTCAACCAACCCCATTTGTCAGCGGTCTCACCATTGAACAGGCCGAAGAAGGCTTTCTGCAGCTGTTCGGTGATCGGGCCCCGGCAACCGGCACCGACCTGGATCTTGTCGACGGAGCGCACCGGCGTCACTTCGGCGGCGGTGCCGGTCATGAAGATCTCGTCGGCCAGATAAAGCGCCTCGCGAGGCAGCGCCTCTTCCTTGACGGTATAGCCCAACTCGCGAGCCAGAGTGATGATGGTATCGCGGGTGATGCCTGGCAGGATCGCCGAAGTCGCAGGTGTGGTATGAACGATGCCATTTTTGATGAGGAACAGGTTCTCGCCCGCCCCTTCACTCAGGTAACCATTCACATCCAGGGCAATCCCTTCGGCATAACCGTGACGCTTGGCTTCACGGGAGATGAGTTGGGAGGAGAGGTAGTTGCCGCCCGCCTTGGCGCCGGTCGGAATGGTATTCGGTGCCAGTCGATTCCAGGACGAAACCGCCACATCGACGCCGTTCTTCAACCCCTCTTCGCCCAGATAGGCTCCCCAGGGCAGAGCACCGATCATCACAACGGTATGGGCATCCTTGGGCGGGTGCAGACCCAGACCCACGTTGCCGACGAAAGCCAGCGGACGCAGATAGCCGGATTTCAGGTCGTTGGCCCGCACGATCTCGCGGCACGCCTCGCAGATGGCTTCCTTGCTATAGGGCATATCCATCCAGTAGATCTTGGCCGAATCAAACAGCCGCTGGATATGCTCCTTCAGTCGGAAAATAGCCGGACCATTCGGCGTATCGTAGGCACGGATGCCTTCGAACACGGAAGAGCCGTAGTGCAATGCATGCGTCATGACGTGAACTTGAGCCTTGTCCCATTCAACCAGCTCGCCGTTAAACCAGATATATTTAGTGGTCTGTGCCATTGCTATGTATTCCTTTCATTAAGCCCGGATCTGAAAAGCTTCCTGCGACGCTACGTCCAGCGCCTGAGTATCAACCTGCAAGACATCGATCAACTTCGTCAGTTGCGACAGCAACAGCTGGATCGGTCGTTCGCTTGCGACAGTAACCGTTATCCGCAGCTCTTGGCAATCGGACTGCGGCGCCATATTGATGGCCGACAGCTGGAAGCCACGATGCCGCACCACACGCAACACGCGCTCGAGTAATTCAGGACGCGGCTGGGCGAAAATAGTGACTTGGTGCTGTTTCATGGTTTGGCCTCCAACATGTGTTCGTTTGCGACCCCGGGTGGTACCAGAGGCCAGACATTGTCATCTGCAGAAATCGAGACGTGCAACAGATAGGCGGTAGGGCTAGCCAGCAGACGTGCCAGCGCTGGCGCTACCTCCTCTTTGCGGCTGATGGTTTCTCCCGGAATGCCGAAGGCCGAGGCCATACAAACAAAATCCGGATTATCGGTGAGTATGGTTTCACTGAAACGGCCGTCGAAGAACAACTCCTGCCATTGCCGCACCATCCCCAGACGCTGATTATCGAGCAGCACCATCTTGACCGGTAACTGGGCGCGACGCAGAGTACCCAGCTCCTGCACATTCATCATGAAGGAGCCATCTCCGCTCACCAGCACCACCTCATCCTGAGGGCGAGCCACCTTGGCACCCACTGCAGCAGGCAAGCCAAAGCCCATGGTGCCCAGACCCGAACTGGAGATGTGATTCCGAGGACTCTGGAACTGCATATGCTGGGCGACCCACATCTGATGCTGCCCCACATCGCTGGTAACCACGGTATTTTCCGGCAAGGCATCACTCAGCTGCTTCAGCAGTAAGGGGGCATAGATGGTGTCGCCAGGATGGTCATAGCGCCAAGCAAACTGCTCGCGCATGGTCAGGCAGTGATCCTGCCACGCCATCACCTGCAGAGGCATGGCCAGCGCCGGCAACACTTGCTTGAAATCCGCCTGCAGGCTCACGTGCACGGCGCGCCGCTTACCCAATTCAGCAGCGTCCACATCGAGATGGATCACCTTGGCATGGGGAGCAAACGCTGCCAACTTGCCGGTTACCCGATCATCGAAGCGAGCACCGACCACCAGCAACAGATCCGACTCCTGCACCGCCAGATTCGCCGCCTTGGTGCCATGCATACCCAGCATTCCTAAAAACCAGGGACTCGCCGGATCCAGGGTACCAATCCCCTTCAATGTGGTCACCGCCGGCATACCCGTCGTCGCGGCAAATGAGCGCAGTTCATCCACCGCATCCGCCAGCACGACACCACCACCCACATACAACACGGGTTTACTGGCTGCAGCCAACAAACGACGAGCCTCGGCCAGAGCCAAATCACACAAAGGAACCGTTTCATCCACCAGATGCATCACCGGCTTCGCCTCGACCAACGCCATCTGTACATCCTTGGGCACATCGATGAGCACAGGGCCTGGACGACCGGAACGGGCGATCTGGAACGCTTCGGCGATCACAGCCCCCAGCTCTTCCGGATTTGTGACCATGAAGGAGTGTTTGGTACAGGAGAGCGACATGCCGAGCACATCAATCTCCTGAAACGCATCGGTACCGATAAAATCACGGCCGACCTGACCGGTAATAGCCACAACAGGTACGGAGTCCAGCATGGCATCCGCCAGACCGGTGATCAGATTGGTCGCCCCCGGTCCCGAGGTAGCGATACAGACCCCAACCTGACGAGTACTGCGGGCATAACCGATGGCCGCCATGGCCGCGCCCTGTTCATGACGACACAACAGATGCGGAATCCCACCATCGTACAGAGCGTCGTACACCGGCATGATGGCACCACCCGGATACCCGAATACCTGGGTGACTCCCTGCTGGTGCAATGCGTTGACTATGTACTGAGCCCCATTCATCGTTTACGTCCTTGTGCTGAGCGCCATCGCGTGGCTGAAAAAAAACCCCCGAGCTTTTGAGCCTCGGGGGTCGTTTGCTGCGTTTCTGGATGTCTGGAACCTACCTGACGTCAGCCAATCTCGCCCCGAGCGGTGGAATAATCACCACCACTAGGTCCACGATAATAATGCTGACGACGATAAGGCTGCGCATGAGATATCCAAAAACCTTGATTCTTGCCGCTTCCAGCGGCATCCGGCCTCTACAACTAGCACATGATTTTTTTTAACACAACTCTTTTTGCTGTGACATACCACTGAAAACCGCCAGCTGACAGCCACTAAACCAACACTAAACTCCATATATAAATGACCCGTCAGAATTTTATTTCAAGGAGTGGCCAATTCATGTCATTAGCTGTTGTTTTTAGCCGTGCCAGCCTAGGCATCCAGGCGCCGCTGGTCAGTGTCGAAGTTCATATCAGCAATGGCCTGCCAGCCCTCAGCATCGTCGGGCTCCCTGAAACTTCGGTGAAAGAGGCCAGGGACCGGGTACGCAGCGCCATCATCAATGGCAACTTCACCTTCCCGGCCGCTCATATCACGGTAAACCTAGCTCCCGCCGATCTTCCCAAGGAAGGGGGGCGTTTCGATCTGGCGATTGCCATCGGCATTCTGGTGGCTTCCGGCCAACTTCCCGGGCAGAAGCTCTCTGGCTGCGAATTTCTCGGCGAGCTGGCACTTACCGGAGCCGTCCGCCCGGTGCTCGGTGCTATCCCGGCCATTCTTGCTGCCCAGCGAGCCCAGCGGATGCTAGTCCTGCCAACGGCCAATGGTCAGGAGGCCGGACTCATCACCTCGGCTCAGGTTTATACCTGTGACAGCCTGTTGCACCTCAGCGCCTGGCTCGCCGGTCAGACTGAGCTGCCGCAGGCACAGATGTCAGACCTCAGTCACACGGAGGCATACTGCGCCGACTTGCAAGATGTGATCGGTCAGCAAACCGGCAAGCGGGCGCTAGAAATTGCCGCCAGTGGCCAGCATCACCTCTTGTTTCTCGGCCCACCTGGAACCGGCAAAAGCATGTTGGCCAGTCGGCTACCCGGCATTCTGCCGCCGTTGGCCGATGAGGAGGCACAGCAGACCGCAGCCATTCACTCCATCGGCGGCCTGGCTCGAGGTTGCCAGGATTGGCGTACCCGGCCATTTCGCTCCCCGCACCACAGTGCATCGGCGGTGGCGCTGGTGGGAGGAGGCTGTCATTTTTGGAAATAGATGAGACGTTTTGGAAATAAATGAGACAAGACAGGAACAATCCCCCCGACAAGCTCCATACCATTTTACACAGGTAAAAGAATAAAAATTCACCCGTGGCAACTTGAAATCCAGCCAAATAACCATACATAAATCATGGGTAATCTCACCCTGTCCTAGTACGGTAAAAAGAATGGCTTTAGTTAGGAGTGGTAATAAAGCACAAGTACAAGAGGCCAACCCGGCGTTCGATAAAATACATAAACCTGGCGAGAAATGTGATTATGAAGGCATCTATAAGTGTGTTGGCTGCAATAAAGAAGGGCTATTTGCAAACTAAGGTTGGAATTCCATCATTCTAGCCTTAGATCTTTGATCAAGTGAAGTTGCTCACTTGGTTGGA
>NZ_BAAGVN010000352.1:0-47335 GCF_054780855.1 Pseudaeromonas pectinilytica | reverse complement strand
GGCGATTAATCAGATCGCACAAACGACGCCGAGTTCCCTTCTTTCCCGGATAAGTGATCTACATTTCGGAACGGTTATTTAGAGGATAGCTGTGCTTTATTTAATCAAACTTACAGAGTCCAGCTTGTTGATCTTTCACGGTTAGAGATTAGGACTCAGGGTTATCGGACACAAAAAAGCCCGGCACTTGGCCGGGCAATCAGGACTTCGACTCACATCCCTCGGTACTCCATCGAGCACCGAGAGCTTCACACTTATTGTGCCGTCGTCACGGCAGCAGCCTCACTCGGCTTGAGTACCGCATACAGGATACCGGTGACGGCGGTCCCTGCAGCAATCGCCAGCAGATAGAGGAATACATGATTGATGGCATTCGGGATCAACATGACAAACAGACCACCGTGGGGAGCCATCAAGGTACAACCCAGCAGCATGGAGAGAGCACCAGTAATAGCACCGCCCAACATGGTAGAAGGAATAACACGCATCGGATCACGAGCGGCAAATGGAATTGCACCCTCGGAGATAAAGCACAGACCCAGAACGAACGAAGCCTTACCCGCTTCACGCTCCGGCTCGCTGAACTTGTTGCGCGCCAGGAAGGTCGCCAGACCCATGCCCAGCGCCGGCACCATACCGGCGGCCATAACCGCGGCCATGGGCGCATAGGATTGGGACGCCAGCAGACCGACACCGAAGGTGTACGCTGCCTTGTTGACCGGACCACCCAGATCGAAACACATCATGGCGCCGATGATAATCCCCAGCAGCACCGCATTGGCAGAGCCCATCTCCTTGAGGAATTCGGTCAGACTGGTCATCACCGAGGCAACCGGGCCACCGACCACATAGATCATCACCAGACCGGTCACCAAGGAGGCCACCAGCGGAATAATCAGAATGGGTTTCAGGGCTTCCATGGTCTGCGGCAACTTGACGTTGTCAGCCACCCACTTGGCACTGTAACCGGCGAGGAAACCCGCGACTATACCGCCAAGGAAACCAGCGCCCAGCGAACTGGCCAGCATACCGCCGATCAAGCCTGGAGCCAGACCCGGACGATCCGCAATCGAGAAGGCGATATAGCCCGCCAATACCGGCACCATCAAGGCAAACGCAGAAGCACCACCAATCTTCATCAAGGCTGCAGCCAACGTTCCTTCGACCTTGAAGGCCTCGATACCAAACACAAACGACAGCGCAATACACAAACCACCGGCGACCACAATCGGCAGCATGTGGGAAACCCCGGTCATCAAGTGCTTGTAGACACCTGGCAGCTCGGCTTTACCACTGTTTTTATCGGCTGAAGGCTGGCTGGACGACCACACCTGAGCCTCGGCAAAGGCCTTGTCCATCTCTTGCGCGCTCTTTTTCAGCGCCGCACCGGTACTGGTCTTGTACAGCTTCTTGCCGTTGAAACGGGAGAGATCGACTTCAATATCGGCTGCGATGATCACCAAATCGGCGGCGGCGATCTCCTCGGCTGTCAGGGCATTCTTGGCCCCGACCGAGCCGCGCGTCTCCACCTTGACCCAATGACCACGCTTCTTGGCTTCACCCTCAATGGCTTCGGCAGCCATGAAGGTATGGGCCACACCGGTCGGACAGGCCGTAATCGCCACAATACGCTTCATACTCATAGCAGTTTCCTTGCTTGGCGCTTGATGTGTGTAGGGAACAGCAGCTTGCTCTGCCGTTTGTAAAAATTGTTTGCTGTCCGGCAACGCTGCAGTCACAGCAGCCTGATACAGCCGCTTACCGTGGAAACGGGCCAGATCGATATCGGCTCCGGCCACCACCACCAGATCGGCGGCCGCAATTTCTTCCTGAGTCAGCACCCGAGGCTCACTCAGCTGGTTATGACATTCGACAACAGCCGACCAACCCAGCTCGGCGCTGGCTTTTTCCAGCAACCCTGCCGCTATGATGCTGTTGGCGATCCCGCTGGGACAGGCGGTAACAATGACAATCTTCATCAGAAAAACCTCAACTGAGTTGCTGAACGTCGATGCTCGCCATCAAATCGGCAAGCTGTTGTGGATCGGCGACCCCGACTCCGATTTGCGTCACGGCCAGGGCGGAGACCGCCGAAGCCAGGCGCAGAATTTTTTCCATAGGCCAGGACTGACTCAGTCCCCAGGCCAGACCAGCGACCATAGAATCTCCGGCACCCACAGTGCTCACCACGCTCATCCGTGGCGGCTTGGCCTGCCACCAACTGCTGCCCGCGCGCCACAGCACGCCATCGGCGCCGCGGGAGACCACTACGTGGGGAATGTCATAGCGCAGCTGTAGCGACTCGGCGGCAGCCATCAGGGCTTCCAGGCTCTCCAGAGGCTGCCCCGCCCAGTCGGCCAATTCATGTTCGTTCGGTTTGATCAGGAACGGCTTAGCCGCCAGACCTTCGGCCATGGCCGCACCGCTGCTATCGAACAACACTTTCTTGCCCTGCTCGGCTAGCAGATGCAGCCATTGACTCAGACGCACCGGAGTGACGCCACCCGGCAGGCTCCCCGCCACCACCACATACTCGATCTGCGGTAACAACTCCTGCAGGCGATGTTCAAACCGCAGCAGTTCGCCTTCCGAGACGGCTACGCCCGGAAAATTCAGGTCGGTGACTCGGCCGCTGGCTTCCACCATCTTGACGTTGATACGGGTGGCACCGGGCACCACCAAAAAGTGATCGCCCAATTCACACTCATGGAACAGCTCATGGAATGGGGCTTGGTTCTCTTGCCCCAGGAATCCGGAGACCAGCACCTGGGCACCCAGATCCTTGAGCACGCGAGCCACATTAATCCCCTTGCCCGCCGGATGCAGATGGCCGGAACGCACCAGGTTGACTTCGCCAACCTGCATCTGTTCCAGATGCCCGGTCAAATCCAGGGCCGGATTCAGCGTCAGAGTCAGGATCGGTGCTGTTGTTTGATGACTCATTCCCCAGCTCCTTCACCCAGACCATCGGCAATCGCCTGGCCGATACGTTGTAGGGCGACCGGCGCATCGTTGCCTTGGGCGGTAAAATGCAGGCGGTGGCCTTGACGTACACCGAGGCTGACCAGCTTCATCAGACTCTTGGCATTCACCGGCTTGCTATCACCATCCAGATTGGCCACCCAGATCTGGCTTTCAAATTCCTTGACCGTTTTCACCAGCATGGCGCTCGGCCGGGCATGCAAACCATGGGGGTTGATGATGGTGTAGGTAGCCTCCAGACCATCACGGGGCTCTTCGGTTAGCAGTTTGACCACCTCGGCTCCCGTGGCAGGCCATAAACTGGCGACTGTTTGTTCGGAGATGAGCGCAATCAGACGATCGAGAACCGGCTTGTGCTGCCCATCGCGGGCGGCAATCAGCACCAATCCCTGCACCGGGAAACCTTCATGGCTGAACGGCTGGGCGGTACGCACAAAGGCGACGCCAGTGCGCAGCACATCATCGGCGACACGAGCCAACCAGAGACCTTGCCCCAGTGGATTGGCCGCTGTCGCCAGCACGGCATTTACCGCGGCTGGCGCCAGAGCACCGGCATTGCGCAGCAAACCGGCAGCGGCGGCCTGCAGTGCAGGAAGGTCCTGCGCCGGAAAATCCAGCAGCAGGGTGCTATCATCCAGTAACAACGGTTGGCTGAGCTGCTCACCGTTCAGCAGTGCGGTCAGGTCGGCGGCAGACTGCACACCCGGCAGACGCGCCGCGACTTCATCATCGGACAGCACCCGAGTCAGTTGACGCAGGATGCCCAGATGCTCATCCGACTTGGCGGCGATACCGATCACCACATAAGCCTTCTGCCCATCGGCCCACTCCACTCCATCGCGGAAGTGCAGTACCTTGACGCCGGTCTGCTGGACCAGATCTCGGGTATCGGTGGTACCATGGGGGATGGCAATGCCACTGCCCAGATAAGTCGCCGTTTGAGCTTCGCGACGTAACATACCCTCGACATACCCGGAGGCAACCAGACCAGCATCCGTCAAGCGAGCCGCAACCAGACGGATGGCCTCACTCTTATCGGCCGCCGCAGCTCCGAGTTGTACATCATCAATTTTCAGCGTCAGCATGGTGGTTACCTCATGTATACAGTTCGAACGCATGGATTAGGTATAGTGGCTTGCATGGAACCTATCCAGTCGCTACCTTGATTGGTGCTGATTATAGGTCGACATCACAGATTAATCGTTTCAGCTTCAATGCTGGATCGTTTCAGTGTTATATTCAAGCTCGAACAAACGACCAGTTTTCCGTAATATGACGCAGAGCACACTTGCTGCACGAAAAAACAGCGCACCAGGAGAACCGCCTATGAAACTCGAAGAAGTGGCCCGCTTGGCCGGTGTCTCCCGCACCACCGCCAGCTACGTGATCAATGGCAAAGCGGAACAGCACCGCATCAGCGCCAAGACTCAGGAACGGGTCATGAACGTGGTGCGAGAACACAACTATCGACCCGATCAGGCGGCTACCGCCTTGCGTCTGGGCAGCAGTCGTCTGCTCGGCTTTATCCTGCCGGATTTGGAAAACCAGAGTTATGCCCGTCTGGCCAAATTACTGGAGGCTGGTGCCCGCGCAGAAGGATTTCAGCTCATCATCACCTGCTCCGATGATAATCCGCAGACCGAAATGGCCCTGGCCGAGATGTTGGTCGCTCGTCGCATCGATGCTCTGCTGGTTTCCAGCGTGCTGGAGACCGACAACCGCTTCTACCGCGACTTACAGGCCAAGGGCGTTCCGATCATTGCCATCGACCGGGCCATGGATGATGAGTATTTCGCTTCGGTGATCAGCGAAGATATGCAAGGCGCCATCCGCTTGACCGACTCCCTGCTGGCCAGTCAGCCCCAGAGCATTGGTCTTATCGGGGCCGTGGCGGATATCGCCATCTCCCAGCAACGGGAGCTGGGTTTTCGCAAAGCCATCAGCTACTCCGCCCCCCAGCTGATCCCCCAGATCCAGTATGGCGACCACTTCAGTCGCGAAGTCGGAGCCCATCTGTGTGCCAAATGGATCAAGGAAGGCCGAGTCCCCCAGGCGATACTGACCACCTCCTATGTCCTGCTCGAAGGGGTACTGGATGAGTTAGTTCAGCATCCCGAGTTATTGGCCGTCACGCGGCTTGCCACCTTTGGTGACAACCGACTGCTGGATTACCTGCCCATCCGGGTCAACGCCCTGCCGCAACAGTTCCCGTTGATCGCAGAAAAAGCGCTGACCCTGACGCTCAATGCGATCCATGAACAGTACAAGCCCGGTATCCATGTCATTCCTCGGGTCCTCAAAGTCCGCGCCCACGACTGAGTCAGCCCATGATCGCGTCCGTCATGCTGGCGCGACCACCCACCGGGCCTCGGGGCTCGATGGCACCAAGGAGTAGAAAATGAAAATTGCCCTGGCATCCGATCATGCCGGTTTTGCCTTGAAACAAGAAATCCAGGCTCTGCTGGAAACACTGGGCCACGAAACCCTGGATTTTGGCGCGTACGATGAAAACGCCTGCGACCTACCGGACAGCGTCTATCCCGCCGCACAGGCGGTGAGCAAGGGACTGGTGGAGCGCGGCATCTTTGTCGATGGCGTCGGCTATGGCAGCGCCATGATTGCCAACAAACTATACGGTGTGTACGCCGCCGTTTGTCAGGATCCGCTCTGTGCCGAACTGGCGCGCTCCCACTCTGACACCAATGTGCTGTGTCTGGGCGGCAAGATCATCGGTTCGGTACTGGCGCTGGAAATTGTCCGGGTCTGGATGCGCACCGAGCCGTTGACCGACGAAAAATACCGTCGCCGGGTCGCCAAGGTGGTCGCCATTAACGATCAGCACCTCAAACCTCTGCTCTAACATACTATTCCAGTACCTTCGACCACGGGCTGTGGCGTATTGCGCGCAATACGCCACAGCCCGTGTTTTTTCTATCGCCTGATAGCGGTCGAGCCCCGAACGATATCAACTGCACCACCAGCCGATGCTGTATGTTAGGCCGACTCCCCCGCTCAGCCGGAGCCACCACATCTGGTACTGCGCTCTTGCTCACCTGAAATCGTTATCAAAGCAGCTGCGATCCAGCACAAATTTCAGCCTGCGGATCCCGGTTTTTTCTGGCTGCTGACTCACAGAAGCATCATGTGAGCCTTGTTACCGACACGGCAAGTTCCTAGTGTATAAACATTGCTGAAACGATTCATCTGTCAGCAAACAACCACATAAGGAGCACTTGTCATGTTAAAACCTGTTTCTGCCGCCATCCTGTTCGCCATCGGTTCCTTCGCTGCCCAAGCCGCCGAATTCGTTCTGAGTGATGCCACCACCGGTAGCGATGTCGGTAACTGGAAGGTCAGCAGCGAATCCCTCGGCATCCAGAGCAAGACCCCCTTCACGCTGGAAAAACGCCGTCTGCATGGCGGCAAGCAGGAAGGGGTCGATGTCCTGTTGATCAACAACGGCGTCATGGAAATCACCCTGGTCCCGACCCGCGGCATGGGCATCTACCAGGTGACCAGCGGCGATCTGCGCCTGGGCTGGGACTCCCCGGTCAAGGAGATCGTCAACCCGGCGAATATCGATCTGGAAAGCCGCAACGGCCTGGGCTGGCTGGATGGTTTCAACGAGATGATGGTGCGCTGCGGCTATGAGTGGACCGGCCACCCCGGTGTCGATGACAACGGCCAACTGCTAAGCCTGCACGGTCGCGCCCAGAACACCCCGGCTTCCACCGTCAAGGTGATCATCGACGAGCAGCCACCCTACACCATCCATGTCCGCGGTCAGGTGGCCGAGCGCACCTTCAAGAAGACCAATCTGGTGACCTGGACCGAGCTGAGCGTCGCCCCGGGCAGCAATCGCTTCGAGCTGCACGACGAGCTGACCAACTTCGCCGACTACGAAGATGAATACCAGATCATCTACCACAGCAACTTCGGCACCCCGCTGCTGGAAGAGGGCGCCGTCTTCACCGCCGCCGCCACTGAGATTTCACCGTTCAACGACTACGCCAAGGCGGGTCTCAAGGATTGGCAAACCTATCTGGCCCCGACCAAGGGTTATGACGAGATGGTGTTCAACCTGAAACCGAAGGCCGATGCGGATGGCAACACCCTGGCTGTATTGCACAATAAATCGGGAGAAAAGGGTGTCGCGGTCGGTTACAACGTCAAGCAGCTGCCGGTCCTGACCCTGTGGAAGAATACCGATACCAAACAGCAAGGCTATGTCACCGGCATCGAACCGGGTACCAGCTACGCCTACAACACCAAGTATCAGCGTCCTCTGGGTCTGGTGCCGAAACTGCAACCGGGGCAAAGCCAACGCTTCGATCTGAGCTACACCCTGCTGCGTAGCAAGGCGGATACCGAACAGGCGCTGGCCGACGTAGCCAAGATCCAGGGCAAAGAGCCGGTCAAGCTGGTCAACAAGCCTCTGGTCGATTTGAACAAGAAATAATAGCGGGTTACCGGACAGCGGCCCGCAAGGGCTGCTGTCTCAAAACAATTCGAAAACTATTCCATATCTTCCTGTTTCGGCTAGTCTTTTGATAAACAACTCACCGGGCCGCCATTTCCTCATGCCACTTTCGCATACCCCGGACAATCAACTGCAACACGGTTATTACCAGATCGAACGTCTGGACACACTGCTGCGTCTGACGATCGCCGAAGGCATCAATCGGGAGCTGGTACTGCAATACCAAACGGACGTCGCTCGCCATGTCGAAGCCTTGCGCGGCCAACGCTGGGGGGTGCATCTCATCATCGACGGCAATGTACTGATGACACCCGAGGCTGCCGAGGCGCTGATCGAGATTACCCGTAGCCATCAACCTCTGGGACGTTGCGGCACCGCCATCCAACTGCGCCATGGCTCCGTCAGTGGCCTGCTCAAAGCCTTCTGGGGCAACATCTACCAGGCATCAGGGATTCCCTATGCCTTCTTCGAGAACCGAGCCGACGCCGAACAGTGGTTGCAGCAACAAATCGCCAGTGAGCAAGGCCGGTTATCGAAAGAATAGGCCCGCTTCACGCTCTAATGACATAACCCCATCAGGTGACGGGCAAAGTCACGGGTAGCGGCACTATCCAGCGAGCCATCGGCACGCTTGGTGGTGCGCAAGTACTGATACAGCGCCACCAGCAACTTCAAGGCTTTTTCGTTGGAGAGCGGCGTGCCGGGATCCAGCTGCTCCAGCGCCAGCATCAGCGCCTCTTCCAGCGCCTGCATGTCCACCACCTCGGCCTGTCGATACTGGAAGCCGTGACCGGTGGCCAGCCACTCCAGCGAACAGTTGGCCTGACGAGCAATCTGATTGGCGCGAGAGAGGGTCGGCTCACTGCCATTGAGATACTTGCGG
Organism: Pseudaeromonas pectinilytica; assembly: GCF_054780855.1. NCBI lineage: Bacteria > Pseudomonadati > Pseudomonadota > Gammaproteobacteria > Aeromonadales > Aeromonadaceae > Pseudaeromonas > Pseudaeromonas pectinilytica. The sequence continues at coordinate 38,990 of NZ_BAAGVN010000352.1, read as the reverse complement.
ATCATCGCCTCCGACAGGCCGACCCGCCGGGAGAATGCCGACACGCTCTCGCCAGCAATCAGTTGCCGCAAGCGGTCGGCAAAGCTGGTTTCTGGTTCTGATTGGCAATCTGACATCATGTCTCCCGTCGTTGGTTTGAAATCTCGTACTTTAGTATTGCTTTCTCGCACCAAGGTACGAGAATATGCGGCCTGCGCTAGTTTAGCAAATTCATCATCGAGGAGCGGATTATGTCGAACGCATTTGTGCTGCAACAGCGGCTGCCCAGTAGCAGCCGCCTGGTGTTCGGGTGCATGGGATTAGGCGGCAGCTGGGACCAGCAGCCAGTGACCGAAGCCCATATTGCCCACGCCCAAGCCGCTGTCGAAGCAGCGCTGGAGATTGGAATCACTCTGTTTGACCATGCCGATATCTACACCCTGGGTAAGGCCGAGCAGGTGTTCGGCACCCTGCTCAAGCGCGATCCCTCGCTGCGGGATCGCATCTTGCTGCAATCGAAATGCGGCATCCGCTTCGGCGATGAACAAGGCCCCAAGCGTTACGATCTCTCCCGGGATTATCTGCTGCAGAGCGTGGATGGCATCCTCTCCCGACTCGGCGTCGACTATCTGGACACCCTGCTGCTGCATCGCCCGGATCCGCTGATGGACCCGGCGGAAGTGGCCGAAGCCTGGCTTCGCCTCAAGCAGAGTGGCAAGGTACGGCATCTCGGGGTCTCCAATATGCACAGTGGCCAGATGGCGCTGTTGCAGAGCTATCTTCCGGAACCCCTGATCGCCAATCAGTTGGAGATGAGCCTGCTCAAGCATGACTGGGTCGACAACGGCACCTGCTTCAATGATGACCAGGGCAAGGGAGCCCGAGTCTGGGGCGACACCCTGGAGTATTGCCGTCAACACCAGGTCCAGATCCAGGCTTGGGGCTCGCTCGGCAAAGGCTGGTTTGGCGGCGCCGCACCTCAGGATGCGCCCCCGGCGGTCCATGCCACCGCCGCCCTGGTGCAGCAGCTGGCACAGCAGCATGGAGTCACCACCGAGAGCATAGTGTTGGCCTGGCTGATGCAACATCCGGCTGGCATTCAGCCGGTCATCGGCACCAGCCATCCAGAGCGGATCCGCGCCTGTGGCGCCGCCGAGCGCGTCCAGCTCAGCCGCGGCGACTGGTATCAGTTGTACGTCACCATGCGCGGTCGGGAGCTACCATGACCTTCGACCATTCCGTATTGCACGAGGTGCTTAGCTCCCGGCTGGATCGCCAGCTCGCCGCCGCAGCACCCATTGCGCTGGCGATTTGCGATAGCCATGGCGAGCTGCTCTATTTTATCCGCCAGCCTGGAGTCGGCCTGCACAGCGGTGTGCTGGCGCAAAACAAGGGCTACACCGCGGCCCGGGATCGGCAAGCTACCCGGGATCTGGGCAACTGGAGTCGGGAATCCGGCCGCGCCCTGCCCTACTGGAGCGATCCGCGCTTCACCGGCTTTGCCGTTGGCGTGCCGCTCTGGCATGAGGGTGTGGTCCTCGGAGCCATCGGCGTCAGTGGCCTGAGCGAAGAGGAAGATCATCGCCTGGCCACCGAGCTGACCCATGCCCTGGGTCAGCACCTCATCAGCAACGGAGATCTCAACCGTGGAATATCGTGATTTGGGCAGCACCGGATTACGAGTCTCGGTGCTGGGATTGGGCGCAGGCCAGATCGGCGACGCTCGCCTCGATGAGACGGAAGTGGCCAGACTGCTGCATTTTGCCGTCGATCAGGGCATCACACTCTTCGACACCGCCCGCGGCTATGGCCTCTCCGAGGAGCGCCTTGGCCGTCATCTTGGCCACCAGCGTCAGCATCTGGTGATCTCCACCAAGGTCGGGTATGACATGGCCGGTCACGCCGACTGGAGCCCGGGCTGCATCCGGGCCGGCGTCGATGCGGCCCTACAGCGCCTGCAGACCGACTATCTGGACATAGTCCATCTTCACTCCTGCTCGCTGGCCGTATTGCAGCAGGGCGATGCCATCCGGGCGCTGCAAGATGCACAACAGGCCGGAAAAATCCGAGTCATCGCCTATTCCGGCGAGAATGACGAGCTGGCCTGGGCGGTGAATTCCGGTCTGTTCGGCAGTGTCGAGCATTCGCTAAGCCTGTGCGATCAACGAGTCATCCAGCAGAGCTTGCCCCAGGCCAGCGCCGCCGGGCTCGGGGTGATCGCCAAGCGTCCGGTCGCCAACGCGCCCTGGCGTTTTGCCGCCTGCCCGGTTGGGGACTATGCCGAAGAGTACTGGTGGCGCTGGGATACCATGCGCCAGCGGGATCCGGACCTGCTACCACCCGGCCTGGAGTGGCAGGAGCTGGCCCTGCGTTTCAGCGCCTATACCCCGGGAGTGAGCAGCATCATAGTGGGAACCGCCAACCCGGCTCACCTGCACCACAACGTGAGCCTGCTGAACGGCCCTCTGCCCGATGACGAGTATCGCCGCCTGCGCGAAGCCTTCCACCGCCAGGATCCGGGCTGGTGGGGAGGGCAAGTCTGACAAACGCGGCAAGGTCCGAATCACCGGACCCTGCTGCGAGTTCTGGGTGGGCCTGGTTTTATCCTGCCGCCGCCCATCCTGGCGTTCCGGGCCTATACTCGAAACACTCGTTTCCACTCTCAGGCTCGCGTATGGTCACCAAGGCACACGGTCACTCGACGGTCCACTGGATTGGCAATGTCTGTATCTCCATTCTCGATGGTGCCTTCAATCAGGAGGGGGCCGCCGACTGGGTCGAGCAGTTGCAACAGACCTGGATGCAGCAAGGCCAGCCCACCCCCTGGGCTCATGTGGTGGATATGGATGGCTGGCTCGGCCGTACTCCGGAATCAACCGAACTGATGCGGGAAGGAATCGCCTGGGCGGAACGCCATGGCCTGCGCTGTACTGTGCTGGTCATGGCTCAAGGCGCGAAAAATATCTTCTTGAAGATCAATCAGGCCACCCATCCGGTGATAGTCAAGGATGCGGATGTCACCATCTGCGAAAGTCATAAACAGGCGATCGAGCTCCTGCACCAGCGGGGATTTATCGTCAGCCTGCTGCAATTGTCATCCCGCAAGCGCATTCGCCATACCACCAGCAAACCCCATCACTCGTGAGCGGATCGCCATTCAGCGGGAGTTGAGCAGAAACACCACCTCGCCGCGATAATTGGGTTGAGAGGCAAACTGCCGCTGCCACTCCGGGTTCCAGACGCCATCCTGCACCAGTCCCAACTTGAAGGGCAGCGTCAGCCGCTTGAGGGCAGGCAGGTACTGTTCATAGTGCTCCACGGTGGTCCGGCCGCGATAGGTCTGTACCACCAGCTCATCCACCACGCCGCTCAGGCCGTTGAGGGTGGTGACATCCCCATTGGCCCCCCAATCCAGCAGCCCTGTGATGCCGAGCTGACAATCGGCGGGCAACTGCCGCCGCAGCCCGCGTAAGAAGTTGGCATAGGCCGCCAGCTGCGGCGTCGCGGCATCAAAATCAATCTGAATGCCGATCACCCGATTGCCTTTGGCCTGCCAGGCGGCGCGCTGACGCAACAGATCGCGGACCACACCCGGTTGCCAATCCAGAGTCGCGACCCGATAGCTGAGCCAGAGCTCCGGCACCTTGAGAGGGGAAGGCGGTAGCCCTTGCGGCTGCAAGCGCGCCTCTCCCCCGTATTGGCTGATGTGCCCCTGCAGCAGATAGAGCCGCTGGGCCTGATGCAGCACCGGCTGTGGCTTGACCGCGGCCCACAGCCAGAACTGGCGATAGAGCGCCGCGTCGACCCGGATCGGGTGATCCGTCGCTGGTGCAACCACAGCCGCAGAGGAGGCATCTGCTGCCATCCAGCCCCACCACCCGACCATCAGGCTGCCCAGAACCAGCAGCCCGACGCTGCTACCGCGACTCACCAGTAGTACTTCAACTGTTTCGCCCAGACCGAACCGGCATAGCTCTGCTTGAGGGTATTGAACCAGCGTTTACGCTCCGCCTTGGGGATCTCTTCGCTGCCGCAGTGGTTATAGCCGCTGCTGGCAAAGCAGTTGATGGCGCGGAACAGGGCATAGCTACGCTCCTCGGCGGGAGCTTTGGGGTCGGCGATCACCTGTTGATACAGCGCCAGGCGCCCGTGGGCCGCACCAGCAAAGCGATCCGGTGCGCCACCCAGCAGGGTCGCTCCCGGCTTGCTGCCCAACGGCGACTCATCCCAGCCCTGACGATAGAAGAACTCGCCCAGGCAATTGAGGGCCTTGGCCGCCGGCTTGCCCCCAGCCTGGGTGCTGGCCAACTGGCTTATTGTCTCGCTCAAGGCCGGACAGCTATAGCCCTCCTCGTTGCTCGCCCCTTGACTGAAGGGGGCCAGATCGAAGGGCTTTTGAGCTGGAGCCTGAGCCAGCAGAGCCTGATCCTGCAGGAAATCAGTGTAGTAACCGCGGTTGAGATCCTTGACCAGCAGGGTATAGAGCGCCGTATTGCGCAGCTCGTGACTCCCCCCCCCGTCGGCACTGACCTGGCGCAACAGCGGCGCCGAGGCACTGAACCGCAGCAGCGGATCCCGCAGCTCATCCCGGGTCACCAAGGACCCCGCAGCAAACAGGCTGGCCAGCTTATCCGCCCGCTCCAGAGTCATCGCCAGAGCCAACTGCAGCAGTTGCTGTTGCAGGGCATCGGGTTTGGCGGCCAGCAGTTGCTGCCAATGCGCCTCCGCCTGGGGCCATTGCTGCTGGGCCTGCAGCGCCATGCCACGCAGCATCTGGCGGCTGAAGGCCAGCAGATCCAGCGGCCCGGAGCCTTGAGGCGCGGCGATCGCCTGCACCACACCGGCATAATCCTTGGCCACATAGTAACGATGAGCCAGTTGCAGATACTCCCACTGTGCCGACAGCCCCGCCGCCGCAAATGCTGCCTGCTGGGCGTTCAGCTCCTCGGTGGTCAGCGGTTGCCAGCTCTCTTCCCACTCCGGATGAAGTCGCAGGCGCTTGAGATCCTGCACCAGCAAGAACAGCGGCGAGGTCACAGGCGTCTTGTTGGCCAGCAACTTGAGATCGATCTCGTTCCACAGCGGCAGCCCCTCGTCTACCTGGGTACTCTGCAGCGCCTGTTCATAGAGGGCAGCCAGCTTGGCCCCGTCGTCCTGCAGCCAATAGACCCGGCGATATAATCCCTGGGCCGAGGCGGCGTACAACCCCTGCGGATAGGCCGCCAGGTAGTGATCCAGCGCCTGCCCGGCGGTGACCAACGGCGCCTTGTCCACCTTGCTGGCATCGAAGAAGCCGTACTCATCCAGCGCATTGGCCTGTGCCTGATTGATAGCGACACGAGCCAGAAGATAGCTGGCGGTCTCTTTCAACCAGGGCTGCTCCTGCTGGCTCAGGGCGGTGAAGCGGCTCTGGGCTTCGGCAAAATCCCCCAGATAGAAGGCACGCGCCCCGCGCAGATAGTCGCTGAACGGAGTCGCCTCCGCCGCCGCTGGCAAGGCCGTGAAATCAGGCAGGCTATCGCTCTGACACAGGCCGATCAGCGCGACCCGCGCCTCGGCCAGGGCTTGCTGCTGCTCGGCGGGCAGACCGCTGGCTTGCAGTGCCCGCAAGAAGGGCTCCGCCACCTCGGGACGATTCAAACCACAGCGCCCCTCCAGCCAGCCGTTGCCCCGCTCATGGGCAGTCGCCAGAGTCGCAGGCTGGACGCCCAGCGTCTGGGCCAGGGTATCCAGCGCCGAGGCCGCATCCGGTGCAGCTGGCGTCATGGGTTCGGGAGAGAGCAATTCGGAGACCGCAAAGGGGACCGATAACGGGCGCGATTGCCGGGTCTCGGGATCCTGCCCCTGCAAGAGGGATTGCCCCTGCGCCTGGGTCAGCAGCGCTAGTGTGATGCGGGTGTCATTGTCCGCCGCCAGAAACGGCAGGCCGGTCAGGCCACACTGCTCGGCGGTGAGTTGCAGGGTCTGTGGTGGTGAGCAATCCACATCAGCGCAGCCCCAACTCGGGCCGCTGGTGGTCCATAGTGCCAACCCGATCAGGGTGCCTATCGTTGTCTGTTTCATCGGTAACTCCCGAGCCCGTGCTTGTTGTCGTTTGAATCGGCATTAATGGGAGTCGATTATGCCCTCAGGCAGGAGTTTCAGCCACCGGCGAGCTCAGAAAACCGCACGACTCAGACCATCGAGAAGGTCACCTGCACATCTTTGGGCGGGGCCTGATAGGGAGCGCTGCTGACCAGCACCTGAGCGCCGGTGGCAGCATAGACCTCGGCATTCGCCAGCGACACGCCACCGGCCACCGCGACCACAGGTCGTTGCGGGTAACCCTGGCTAATCTGCACCACGGCCGCCACCTCGGCAGGCGGCAGCTTCTCCAGCTGCAGCACATCGGCCCCCGCTGCTGCCCAGACTTCGGCCTCGGCCCCGGAGCTCACCTCCACCACCAGCTTACGCTCCGGGCACTGCTGGCGCAGGCGAACCACCGTCTGCGCCGCCGTCTCGTCCCCGAGAAACAATCGATGTTCGGCAAACAGCAAGAGGGTCTCGGAGAGCCCCAGACGATGAGGCAGAGCGCCGCCACAGAGAATGGCCTTCATCGCCGCCGCCTTGGTGCCGGGGAAGTTCTTGCGGGTACAAGCCAAAGCAACCTGTGGATTGCCGCGCCGGGCGGCAGCCAGCAGATCGGCGGTGCCCGTGGCCACGCCGGAGAGATACTCCATCAGGGTCTGGGCGGTTTTCCACACCCGATGCAAAGCATCGGCGGGGCCAGCCAGGGTCAGGATCGGCTCCCCGGCCTGCAATCGGGATCCGCTCGGGCGAACGGCTCCCACGGCATTTAACCCGTGCATTTCGCCAAGCCGCCGCGCCTCTTCACTGCCGCACAACACCATGGCGTAACGTGCCGAGAACTGCATCTGGCCACTCTGCTGCCCCAGCTCCAGCACCCAGCTGGTCAGATCGCCATGGGGCACATCGTCACTCAGCAGTTGCTGCAGCCAGCTATCCGCCAATACATAAGGGTTCATGGTCAATCTCCAAAAAAGCTCAGGATTGCAGGCAGAGGATCACCGACGACGCCTTGAAGACGGCACAGGCCTGCTGCCCGACTTGCAACTCCAGCTTGCCGATACTGTCGTGGGTCACCACGGCGCAGACCGTCTTGCCGCTGGGCAGGGTCAGGATCACTTCGGAGTTCACAGGTCCCTCGTGAATTCGGCTCACCTCGCCCCACAGATGATTGCGGGCCGTGGTCTTCACGCGGGTATCGGTCAGCAACAGGATGGAAGAGGACTTGACCATGGCGAACATCTCCATGCCCATCGTCAGCCCGAGGGATTCAGCCGATTCGCGAGTGATCACCGCCACCAGCTCATTCTCGGCATCCAGCCGCAGGCGCACCTCGAAGTCCACCTGGCCACTGCGCATACCGACGATCTCGCCGGCAAACTGGTTGCGGGCACTGGTCTTCATCGACATCCGCCGCAGCAGTTGTCGAAATTGCTGAAAATCATTGTCGGATTCTTCGTGCATGCTGGCGGTAAGTCGATCCAGCGCCGCCTGATACTCGGCCTCCAGCGCTCGATAGAGGGCCACCACCTTCTTGCCATAGGCCGTCAGCTGGGTACCACCCCCCTGTCGCCCACCGGCGCTGCGCAGCACCAGAGGTTGCTCCGCCAGATTGTTCATATTGTCGATAGCATCCCAAGCCGCCTTGTAGGAGAGCGGCACCTTTTTCGCCGCCTGGGAGATGGAGCCATGAATGGCGATGGCCTCCAGCAAGCGGATGCGGGTGTCGCCGAGGAAGGCTCCGAACTCGGTCTCGACCTCTAATTTGGTGCGCAATATGTGTGTGTTTTGCGTCATTGTCGTTATGTCGTCCCTGTTACAACGAAGCCCGCCACCGGATCCAGAATCCGGACAGAACCCGGTTTAGTGGCTAAAAAACCAGTAGCGCTATGGTTGTGATCGACGAACGCAGGCGCGTAGAGTCAATCCGAGCCCAGAAACCACGCTATACCCTCTCATGCATAGCGAAAATCGGGCCAAGTTATCTCGCACCCTAGATCACAAGGAATTCGCCATGAATATCAGCGCACGGAACATCTTCACCGGCACCATCTCCGCCCTCGTCAATGGTGCCGTGAATGCCGAAGTCGAGCTCACCCTGGACGGCGGTGACAAGATTGTCGCCATCGTCACCGAATCCAGCGTCAACAGCCTGGAGCTGGCGGTTGGCAAAACCGCGACGGCTCTCATCAAGGCCCCCTGGGTCATGGTGCTGGCCGGTGAAGCCACCCTGAAATTCAGTGCCCGTAACCAGTTGGCCGGTACCGTCAAGTTCCTCACCAAGGGCGCGGTCAACACCGAAGTCGGTATCGAGCTACCGGGCGGTAACCTGGTCTACTCGGTGATCACCAATGAAGCTGTGCTGGACCTGGGCCTCAAGGAAGGTGTACCCGCCTCCGCCCTGATCAAGGCCAGCCATGTGATCCTGGGTGTCCCGGCCTAAACGCAGCCACTTGCCGCTGCCCGTTTGAGTGCAAAACCATCACGCCAGCCCACAGCTGGCGTGATGTTCTTTCGCTAACTAGCCGTTCCGAATAGTCGATCACTCACGACATCGACTAGGTAGCGCTAAGCTGACCCTCCGCGCCAGGGATGGCGCGGTGGAGCGCCCACGGATCTGTCTCTTATACACATCTTGGGTCGTTTGGTGAGATAAATGCCGAAAAATGACTCGAACAGCTCCTCCCCCTGCCAAGGGGGAGGTTGGGAGGGGGTGGCTCTTGATGTTTCACAAGCCCAAAAGCAAACCCCACCCCAGCCCTCCCCTTGAAAAAAGGGGAGGGAGGGCTTTGCCGCCTTCTGAACGAAGGGAAAACGGCCGATTGCTTCCAGTTTTCCTGAACAACCGGGTGACTTGTGTATAAGAGTTAGCACTCAGTGGATATAGCCGTATTGCGCCATGATCGCCTTGGCCTTATCGCTCTTCAGATAGGCGAGCAAGGCGCTGGCAGCCGGATTGTTCGCACCCTTTTTCAGCAATACAGCGTCCTGATAGATAGGCGCGTAGAGATCCAGCGGTACTTCCCAGGCCGAGCCTTTGGTCACCTTGCCGCCCTTGAAGACTTGGGATAGCGCGACAAAGCCCAGCTCGGCACTGCCGGAATCGACAAACATCTTGGCCTGGGCAATGTTCTCGCCCTGCACCAGCTTGGGTTGCAATGCCGCCGTCAGGCCCAGTTTGGCCATAGTCTCCATGGCCGCCTGGCCGTAGGGCGCTGTCTTCGGATTGGCGATGGCCAGATGTTTAAAGCTGGCCGCCTTGAGCACAGCGCCTTGGCTATCGACCAGCGCCGGATCCGCCGACCATAACACCAGCTTGCCGCGGGCATAGGTGAATTGGGAATCGGTGACGGCCAGCTCGGCCTTGACCAGTTTCTTCGGCGTCTTGCTATCGGCACTCACCATCACCTCGAAAGGCGCGCCATTCTGGATCTGGGTAAACAGCTGGCCGGTAGCGCCCGCGGTAATCACTGTAGTGTGTTGGGTTTCCTTGGTGAATTCGGCGCTGATTTCCTGCAACGGTGCCAGGAAGTTGGCCGCCACGGCGACGACCACCTCGTCGGCCCGGGCTGCAGAAACCTGACCCAGCGTCAGGGCAAAGAGTACAAACGTGAACAGATGTGAGGGTTGTTTCATCAGAAAGTTCCTTTTTGTCTTGTTGTCGTCATTGTCGCTATGTTCGTGTCACCATAACGACAGAATGCCATGATTATCACGAGCAAATTCCGGGAGAGAAGCCGGAGTAAGTCGCACCCCAAGCCAGGCTCCGGCCATAAACGTGGTAAAACAGCAGCCTACAGGGCATAAATCGCCATCTCGTTGCCAAAAATTCACCTCGGCGGGATGCGAGGTGACGACCGGGCCCGAAGCAGAATTGCAAAATAAAGGCCAACCGAACCCGCGTTAGGTTTTTACCTACATAACGCATGGTGCCATGGGAACAGGTTCTGCCTTATCGGATGTGAATTGGGTTCTGGCGCGTATCTTGCTGGACAACTCGCAACGCAGGGCGCGGATCAGGATCGCGCGCTCCCAGAATCACGCTCGGGGATACCCCCGCGAATAACGCAAGGATGCACGGATGTGGTTAACCGATAGTGACTGGCAAGCCATCTTGCTGACTCTCAAGCTGGCGAGTGTCGTCACCTTTATTCTGTTGTGGATTGCGACCCCGCTGGCCTGGTGGCTGGCCCGCACCCGCAGTGGCTGGCGCAAACCCATAGGCGCCATAGTCGCGCTGCCCCTGGTGCTGCCGCCGTCGGTGCTCGGCTTTTACCTGCTGCTGGCCATGGGCCCTCACGGGCCAATCGCGCCGCTGCTGGCCTGGTTCGGCATCGATCCGCTGCCGTTTTCCTTCAGCGGTCTGGTCATCGCCTCTGTGTTCTACTCCCTGCCCTTCATGGTGCAACCGCTCCAGAGTGCCTTCGAAGCCATAGGTGATGCCCCGTTCGAGGCCGCCGCGACCCTGCGCGCCTCACCGCTGGATCGCTTCCTGACCATAGCCCTGCCACTGGCGCTGCCGGGCTTTGTCAGCGCCAGCATCCTCACCTTCGCCCATACCGTGGGCGAGTTCGGGGTGGTATTGATGATCGGCGGCAACTTGCCCGGTATCACTCGGGTCGCCTCGGTGCAGATCTATGACCATGTCGAGGCACTGGAATATGCCGATGCCCACCGTCTGGCCGCCATCATGCTGGTGTTCTCGTTTGTCGTCTTGCTGGGCCTGCACCTCGGGCGCGGCCAAAAAACCCTGAGGTAAACCATGGCTCACACCCCGATCCAGGCCCGGTTTCGCAAGGGCTGGCAAGATTTCACGCTGGATGTCGATCTGCAGTTGCCCGGCCAGGGCATTACTGCCCTGTTCGGCCACTCCGGATCCGGCAAGACCACACTGCTGCGCTGTTTTGCGGGTCTGGGCTCGCGCCCGGAGGGGCGCTGCGTGGTCAACGGCGAGGTATGGCAGGACGAGCAGCACTATCGCCCGACCCACCACAGGGCCATCGGCTATGTGTTTCAGGATGCCAACCTGTTCCCCCACCTCTCGGTGCGCAACAACCTGCTGTATGGCCAGCGCCGCAGCTGCGGCACACCGGCCATCGCCCTGGATCAGGCCATCACCCTGCTGGGTATCGAACACCTGCTGACGCGCAAACCGGCCGAGCTCTCCGGCGGCGAGAAGCAGCGGGTCGGCATAGCCCGCGCCCTGGCGGTCAGTCCGCAACTGCTGCTGATGGATGAGCCGCTGGCGGCGCTGGATCTGGCGCGCAAACGGGAAATTCTGCCCTATCTGGAGACACTGCACGACGAGCTGCAGATCCCCATCCTCTATGTCACCCACTCGCCCGATGAGGTGGCCCGCCTGGCCGACCATCTGGTGGTGATGTCGGGCGGCCGAGCCCTGGCCCAGGGGCCGCTGACCGAGATCCTCTCCCGGCTCGATCTGCCCATCCGGCTGGGGGAAGAGGCGGGTGTGGTGCTGGAGGGCGAGATCTGCGAACGGGATTCCCAGTGGGGATTGATGCGCATGGCATTTGCCGGCGGCTCGCTCTGGGCGCGGGATCAGGGCCATGCCATCGGCCATAAGGGACGGCTGCGGGTGCTGGCGCGGGATGTCAGCCTGTCACTGCAGCATCAAGTCGACACCAGCATCCAGAACCATCTTCCCGGCGTGGTCGATGCCATGCTGACCGATGAACACCCCGGCCTGACGCTGGTGCGCGTCCGCGTCGGCGCGTCGATCCTGATCGCCCGCCTGACCACCCGCTCCGCCCATGAGTTAGGCATACACCCCGGCCAACCCATCTGGCTGCAAGTCAAATCGGTGGCCTTGGTGGAATAGCGGATGGCCACTCGGCCCATATCAGAACTATCAGCCAACCAAGAGGCAGGAATGAGGGAGTCAAAGCGAAATGCCTGTCAGCAGACCCGCCTGCTTGAGCCGGGTAACCCATGCTTTTCTTGTGCCATGCACCTGCATCAGTTTCAGCAACCTGAGCTGGAACTCGGCCTCATGACCGACATGCTTGAGAGCATCATTTAACTCCACAATCAGCCGCAGCGCCTGATCGTAACCCACGCCACTGCCCCGTTGTAGCGAGGTATCGATCTCCTGCCAAACCTGCGCTGACCTGGCAGCCAGTTTGACCAGTTGCACCTCGCGAGCCGCTTTTTGCTTGGCCGCCAACATAGCTTGCGCCGCTTTTTCCCGTGCCAGACGTTGTTCGCGGACCTGCTCAATACCGGCGCCGATCTGGGCAAGAGTGCGTCGCGGCAAGGCCTCTGCACCCGGACGCCGGGCGGCCTGCCAGGCGAGATAGGCTTGTCTTACTCCTTGTTGCGCCTCCTGAGATCGCCCCGCCAGCAGCAGAGCCACACTAGCCCTCAGCGCCTCCAGTGTCTGCTCGGCCAGCCAGAGCCCCATCCCCTCCTCTTCGGAAGAGGGATCTTGTAGCGGCTGGCTGGCCTGGGCGGCGGCAGCCAACCAATCCGGATCCAGTTGCAGATACTCGACCAGCGCCTGTTGGGCAGGCGTCAAACTGACGAGCCCGGCAGGCAAAGGCGGCTCAACATCATCATCCCCCAACACACCGGCACACACTCGCGCCAGCCAACCCAGATAGAGCGGACGAGTATCACCACCGAGCAGCTCATCGCGCAGGGGAAGCAGTCGATTCAGCCACTCAGCCCCCTCTTCGTCACAGAAGCGGTCGCAGTAACCGGAATCATCATTAAAGCGCCACGCCAGAATAATATGTTCAGGGGTGGCGATGACTTCAAGCGCATCCTCAAAACCAGAGCCTGCACTTGAAGGTGACGGCCCGACAAACTCTTGCAACAGGCTCTTGTCTAATGCTGAGAGCGGCAAGCGCAACATCAGGGAACTGCTACCCCAGTTGGCAAAGTAGAGATGGGCATCGAAATAGCGTTTCATCCACGCCTCAGGCTCACCCCTGAAATCGCCCCAATGGTATTCGTTAACGAAACGGTTCGAGGTGATGGAGGCCCGGCTAGAGCAGCGGCGCAATTCGGCCTGTTCGGGTTTGCTCAGCGGCCGCTCCAGCGCCCTGAACTCGTAGTATTGATATTCACTCATGGGTTATCCAAAGCGGTTTTTTGCAGAAGAGAGTGCCGAACAATGACCGTTAAAACAAGTTTCTGCCGGGATTAGGGCATCATCCGATACCCCATGGCTCGGTATCCCCGCTGGCGCTTCTCCCACATGCGCAGCAAGGCCGGGTGACCAGAATCAACGACGTCTATGATTCGCACATTGGTTTTCCCCACATGCTCCCGATGTAGACGCCCAGCATACTGTTGCAGCGTCCCCCGCCAGGAGACTGGCATCGCAAGGATCAAGGTATCCAGTGGCGGATGGTCGAAACCTTCGCCAACCAGTTTGCCTGTCGCCAATAAGCTCCGTGGCGCATCCGGCGGCAACGCATCCAGCTCGGCTACCAACGCCGAGCGCTGGCGTTTTGACATGCGACCGTGCAGCACAAACGGTCGCGGAGTCAGATCGTCAAGGGCAATCCTTATTGCATCAAGGTGATCGGTGCGCTCGGTCAGCACCAGCACCTTTCGTCCCAATCCGATTGCGTTACGTACCTCGGCAGCAATGGCTTCCGTTCTCTCCCGATCATTAGCTAGCTGCCGAAAAATGTCCTGTATGCCTGCTTCTGTGGGTAGTTCGATCCGAGAAAACAACGTACGAGGCACCACCTCCAAATCATGTGGAGCAGTTGCCGGTTTAGCCGCGGTGTGTCGAATCGGCCCACACTGCATAAAGATGATCGGCTGCAAACCATCACGACGGATAGGAGTAGCGGTCAGGCCCAGTACGAACTTTGCCTTTGTTCTTTTCAGAATGGCATCGAAGGAGACGGCCCCGATATGGTGACACTCATCCACTATCACCTGCCCGTAGTTTTCGACTATGGTGTTGACTTCCCCCTGCCGGGAGAGTGACTGCATCACGGCAATATCGATCTTGCCAGTGAGGTTGGACTTGCCGCCGCCAATGCTACCAATCAAACCCTTGCCGACACCGAGAAAAGTCTGCAGCCGCTGATGCCACTGTTTGAGCAGCTCGGCTCTATGCACCAGCACCAGAGTGCTCACTCCCCGACGCGCAATCATAGCGGCGGCAGTGACGGTCTTGCCAAAGGCAGTTGGGGCACACAGTACGCCGGTGTCATGGTGCAACATGGCCGACACAGCGACCTCTTGATCGAGACGCAGCGTTCCTGCGAAAGCCACATTGATAGCCTCACCACCGAAACGCTCTTCAATCAAATTACAAGTGATACCATTGTCCCGCAGTAGTTCGAGTACCGCATCAATACAGCCGCGCGGCAGAGCTATGTGCTGAGGGTAATTTTCAGCGCAACCAATCACCCGAGGCTTGTCCCAAACCGACATTCGCATAGCCTGGGCCTTGTAGAACTCGGGGTTCTGGAACGCAGCCAGCCGGATCAATCGATTGGCCAACGCCAGGGGTAACCTCTCTTTCTCGAAATAGATCAGATTGGACAGTGTCACGTTAAGTGATGTCGGCATCTGTCCCACCAACTTCTTCGTAAGCGATCTATCTCGCTTCCAAGGTGTGACCAGATCCTCATCGTCGATAAAGGTGACATCCAGAGGATGAGCGCTCCCTGTCGCTCGCAGGATCGTTGGCTCAATGTCCTGTGCAGCCATAAGCTGGATACTCACCAGTAATGCCCACTGGTCGGGGTAGGGACGCAGCTCTGTGTCGACAAACACGCTGCAATCTCGTTCTCTTGGCCCCTTCTGTAGCGGCAAGGCGATCAGATTACCGAAGCCGCCTTTAGGCATGGTGTCCTGATTGGGAAACAGTCGGTCGTAGGACTCCAACTTCAGTTGCCTGCTACGAGAGCAGGTATGACTGATGATGGCCGAACCTAGACGCCTAGCATCCCGTGCCAACACCCGACTAGCGAAAAACACCCAGACGTGGGCGCCTTGGCCAGAGCGGGAAATTTCCAGTGCAGCAGGGACACCCAGCTCCTCACAGGAGCGAATTATCGCGCAGGCATCCTCGCGCCAATCGGCCTCATCAAAATCGATGGCCAGAAAATGGCAGGAACCATCCGCCAAGAGCGGATAAACACCCACAGTGTGGCGACCAGCAAGATGATCGTAAATCACATTATCAGACAGGGGGCTCAGCTGGCGGTTGCAGCAGTCGGAACATTTAATGCGCGGTTTTTCACAGATCCCGGCACGCCACTCATTGGCACATGCCGGTGTGTAGCCTGATTTGCCGGTGGTTTTGCTTTCCCAACGGATGGGGTAAACATCGGTACGTCCACGAAACAAGCGGCGAAACAGTGCTACTTTTGCAGAGGTGGAAAGCCGTGATGATTTAAGCCTTCGGGGAGCAGTAGCGGCAGGATCCTGTTGCCGCCACTCGATACCGTGCTGCTCTAACAGGGCAATCAGACGAGCATTTTCAGCTTTTAGTGTGGCTACCTCGTTATTATTCATGCGTCAATTCCGATCGCCTTAAAGCCTAGCGCCTCTTTCCTCTGTGCTTTTACTCATCTACCCTAGGGGGAATGAATGCAGGGATGATTAGCAAAAGCTCTGAATCATCAACCAGACGATACACTGGCCGCTTGCCCGACAATTTTTCGCTCTGCTCCAGAATAATTTGAACACCCTCACCACGTTTATCCATCATTGCACTGCGACCCGTGATGGCTTTGTCAGTATCAGGTACCTGACATTTGGCTAGCAGGCTAGTGATGGCTTCGTTGCGTGCGGCCTGACGGTAGGGAAGGCTGTCCACTGTCATAGTGTTGGGAATGGCGCCGGGCGAATACAGCTCGAGCCTGTCCGCAAACAACCGTAGTCGGATTTTTGCCCCGTGGATGGAGTAATCCCGGTGGGCAACGGCATTCACCAACGCTTCGAAGACTGCTGTCATGTCATATTGCGGCAGATCGTGTCGCCCCTCATCCTTCGAGGCGTATACCTGCATGTTTTTGCGGACGAAGTGGCAGGCCGCCAGCACCTGAGCATCGAGGGGCCCGGTGATGTCTTGAGCATCGAGCTGATAGGCTGCATCACGCTGCGGCAGCACTCCAGTCCCACGGTACGCTACAGCTTGAATAAAGGCATTAGGCAGCCATTGTCTAGGATCAGAGCTGGCCATCAATACGCCGGCAATCGTTGGGCGAATAGTTCCATCGACATCCGGGCGAGCCATGGCGAGTTTATCTAGCAGTACCTCGCGCGCGTCTTGTATGCGCGGGCTGGCAAAGCGTTGCCACAACTCATCGGCAAGGTCGTCCAGTAATGCGCCGGGTACCGGCTGTTCATCAAAGCGGATGATGCGTGCCTGGCTGCGTTGTTGGAACAGCCGCGCCAGATAATCCGGTGCCATCTCGCGCTTGGCGCTGCCCACCCGGTGCAAATAGCCACCGGGGCTTTTATGCACAAACAGACTGCTAGCTACATCTAGCTTCAACACCGGCAGTTGCTCACCGGTTGTACTTGGCAAGGTCAATCGCTCTATGATTGGCGTTAGTGGCGGGATGATGTTGTCCATGCAAATATGTCGGACAAAATCCTCCACCAGATCCAAACGCGCAAGGGGAATGCCAAGTACCTCACGAGCGTCATCCACGCCAAGCACGCATACACCACCACGGCTATTGGCAAAGGCCGCCAGCTCATCGGCTAGAGAATCTCTATGGGGCGCCGATACCTTTTGGCCGGCGAAGCGGACCTCCTTCAACTCCAGATAGGAGTCCTCCCCCAGGCGGATCTTGTCGATCAAGTCGGCAATGTTGTCGAACATATCAAACCTCTCTTCCCAAGCGCTGGTAACGCCGTTCAAACGCTTCTTCGCCGCCTTCCATCACTTGGCATACTTCGCTGCGCATAGCCTGATCCTGCAAAGAGCCGGTCTGTTTCACGCGGCACTGGTGGTTGAAATCCAGCACGTGGATCAGCTCCGCGTCGCCATTGACCACGATATTGGGGTTATGGGTCACGATGATAAGTTGGCGGCGCAGTTTGTTGCGGCGAATCTGCTGGACCACCAGTCCGTAGATCAGGTGGTTGTCCAGATCGTCTTCGGGTTGATCGAGGACCAGCGGCTCATCACCATGCGCCAACAGGAAGGCCAGCATGGCGGCTGCGCGCTGACCGGCAGAGGCCTGGCCGATGGATTGAAAGTCCCGACCATCGCCTTTGCGGCTGTACTCCACTTGCAAACCGTCTTCGGGGAACCAACAGAGGATATGATCGATGAACTCTAAGCGCTTGTCGGCTTCAGCTTTCAAGAACTTATTAAACCAGCCTCCAAACTCCGCACTACCACTACATGCCTGCGACAGGCGCTCTTTTTGCGCCCGTAACCCCTGCTCAAAGGTCGCTGTGTCCCATGCTCCGGTCTGATCAAAAAGAGCAACCATACCCAGCAGGTCTGCAACCAGTCCCTTGGGGGACTCGCCATCTTGCTCTTGATACAGGTCGTCCACATACTTGCCGTCAGCAGCACCGAGCACTTCCCGCAACGAGCGCTCAATGCCCTGCGCATCCCGGCTGTACGGGATCAGCTCAATCTGCACAAAGGGATTGCCTTGCAGCGTTGTCTGTAGGAACGCGCTGCGCTGCGCGCTGATGGCACGGCGCGCGGACTGCACCTGCTCCAGCAACGCCTTGGCTTTTTCGCGCAGGTCCGCGTGCTGCTTCTGCAAGGTCTCCAGTCGCTTCAGCTCGGTTTCCAGCCGCTGCTTTTCCTGCACCAGTCTGCCATATTCACTGGGGTCGCTGACCCCTTGCTGCTGCAAATCAGTCTTGAGGTGATCGTAAGCCGCCTTGGCTGCGCCGATCCGCGCGAACCATTGCGATGCATCCAGCTCTCCCTTCAGGACTTGCCCGCGCGCCTGCAGCGCGCCAGCCGCGCTCTCGACCTCCTGCCTCGCTTTGCCGATGACCGCATGCAACGCTTGTACGAGATTCAATGCTGGAGCATCTTCGTCGGCATCGAACAGTCCTTCCGGCAAGTCTTCTGCCAACAAGTCCCCAGCAATGTCCTTCAAGCGGTTAGCCAGTTCGGCAGAGGTTTCAAACTGACGTTCCAGCTCGCGACTTTGCCGGCTGGTGCGCTGGTAGTTCTTCAGCACCGCCGCATGGTCGGCGCCCTCGAAGCGGGCGAGCTTGCGCTGAATGTCTTGCAGTGAAAGCGTCAACGATTCGCGGCCTTGCAGCTTGCCTTCCAGCTCGCGCATCTGCGCCCGAGCGGCCAGGAAAGCACGCTTGGTCTCTTCGAAGGCTGCCTGCTGCGATTGCGTACAGGCCGCATCGTCGATCACCCTCAGCAGTGCCTGCTGGCTGTCACCGGCCAAGGCCGCTATCTGCCCTTGGCTGAACAGGCGCACTGGAAAGCGTTGTTCAGTGACGGCCTGGCTGGCCGAGGGATTAAAGCTGCTCGTAGCGGCGTCCCATTCCTCCACCACGTGGCCCTGTCCATCCGACTGCCAGATCAGGCGATAGGACGTGCCATCGCGCTGCACTTGCACGTGGATAGCCGTTTCCGCCCGCAGCCCGCCTTCGTCATTGCGGGTCTTGGCGACCTTGTTGAAACGGTTGAAGGTCTGCCCGGCTTCCGAGGTGAGCGACAGCTCCTTTTCCCGCCGATAGGCGAGGCGTAGGGCATGCACTATGGTCGATTTGCCGGTGCCGCGCCCACCGATCAGGGCATTGAAGTAGGGATTGAGCGGCAAGCGTGCAGGTTGCCTGCCACGCCCCATATAGCGCGCGTCGCGGATTTCAATCGACTCGATGAAACGCTCGGGCGTTTTGAACGGATCAAAGCCTACACTCTCATCGCTACGCCGTACAGAGACCTCCTGCCCATCCAGCAGGGCAAGACGCAAACCTTCCAGGCTGGGCGTTGCCATCTTGATCCAGGTGTAGCGCGAACCAGGAACGGCCTCGCCCTGAAAACTGTGGCAATCGCTGCCCAGCACACTGGCAACTCGCAGCTTGAGGTCGTCCATTACCGTAGGCACCGGACAACCGGATGCTGACCACTCCAGCGCTAAGATACCAGGCATTTGCAACACCAGCTTGACGGTGTGGGCATCCAGCAGACATCCGCGGGTATTGGCTGCAACCTGCAACAACCCTTTGTTGTCGCTCGCATGAGCCGGAATGGCGATACCGCCTTCAGCCAGAATTCGATCTACCACCTTGGCGGCACCTTCACGGGTAACACCATCACTGTCACCGCGCGTACCGGAATAATCCACCTTGGCCAGCAGATTGCTAATAGTCTGGCTAGATGTTTCAGGGCCAAAAATAGCCAGCAGATGGAAACCGCCCTGCACGGAAATCTCCACGCCGGGAAACAAGTACAGCTCGCGGAACCCTTCGGGCGTATTGCCAGTATCAGCCTCGTGTTTCATCTGCGCGTAGGCCGCCTTGAGCTTGTCGATCCACTCACCGCTGTTGTGGTCAGTAACAGCAACACAGTCGATTCCGGCAGCCATGTACTTAAGTAGCCATTTCTGTGGTGTCACCTCTTCAGGCGTACCGATGGCATCTTGCCAGGCGAGAGTGTCTCTGGAGGCTGGGGTGTGAGTATGAAAGTCGAATTTCCACCAACGCGCACCGAGATAGGGCCAAGTCTGATTCACGTTGCGCTCCTGATTCTAGTCATTATTGGGGCAATCCTTTCATTAAGCTTTTACTGCAGTGTAGGCGAGGATTGATCGTCTTCCTCGCCGTAAACGACGAGAATCCCGATTGCGTTCGCCTGACTCGCCTCGGCGGATACGACTGGTTTTCTGTGGCGGCACGGCCACTATTCCACGCCACTTTCGCATTTTTGTAGAAAAGCGGTGACTTTTTCTACAAAAAATGGCCGAAAATAAAAAAATGCCTACTTGTTACCAAGTAGACATCATCTATCAAAAAAACCAAAGCATCAACACAAAAAATAGCAAAATCAATATGTTAGATCACTCCACCGTAACCGACTTGGCCAGGTTGCGGGGCTGGTCGACGTCGGTGCCCTTGATAATGGCGACGTGGTAGGAGAGCAGCTGCATCGGCAGGGTGTAGACGATGGGGGCGATCACTTCATCGACCCGTGGCATCGGCATCACCCGCATGGTGGCGTCGGAGACAAAACCGGCTTCCTCATCCGCAAACACATACAGGATACCGCCGCGCGCGCGCACCTCTTCGACGTTGGACTTGAGCTTTTCCAGCAGCTCGTTGTTGGGGGCCACGACGATGATCGGCATATCGGCATCGATCAGCGCCAGCGGACCATGCTTCAACTCGCCGGCGGCATAGGCTTCGGCGTGGATGTAGCTGATCTCCTTGAGCTTGAGCGCTCCTTCCATGGCGATGGGGTACTGGCTGCCACGGCCCAGGAACAGGCTGTTGTGCTTGTTGGCAAACTCTTCGGCCAGACGCTGGATCTTGGTATCCAGCGCCAGGGCGCTCTTCACCTTGCCCGGCAGATTGCGCAGCGAGTTGACCAGCGCGGCCTCGGCAGCCCCATCCAGAGTGCCACGGCAACGGCCGATGCTACCCACCAGCATCAGCAAGCCCGCCAGTTGGGTGGTGAACGCCTTGGTGGAGGCGACGCCGATCTCGGCACCGGCCCGGGTCATAAAGGCCAGATCCGATTCCCGCACCAGGGATGAGCCCGGCACGTTGCAGATGGCCAGACTGGACATATAGCCAGACTCCTTGGCCAGACGCAGGGCGGCCAGGGTGTCGGCGGTCTCGCCGGACTGGGAGAGGGTGATCAGCAGGCTGCCGGGACGGGTCACCGACTTGCGATAGCGGAATTCGGAGGCGATCTCGACGTTGCAGGTGACACCGGCCAGCTCTTCAAACCAGTAACGGGCCACCATGCCGGAGTGGTAGGAGGTACCGCAGGCGACGATCTGCACATGCTCGACCTTACCGAAGATGTCGCGGGCGCCGTTGCCGAAGGCTTCCGGCACCAGATGGTCGCCGCTCAGGCGTCCTTCCAGGGTGTTCAGCAGCGCGGCGGGCTGCTCGTAGATCTCTTTGAGCATGTAGTGGCGATACTCGCCCTTGTCGCCGGCGTCGTGGGAGAGTTCGGACTCCTGCTCGGCACGCTCCACCGGATTGCCGTTGACATCAAAGATGGTGACCGAGCGGCGGGTGACTTCCGCCACATCGCCCTCTTCCAGGAACTGGAAGCGACGGGTGACCGGCAGCAGCGCCAGTTGGTCGGAGGCGATAAAGTTCTCGCCGATGCCACGGCCGATGACCAGCGGCGAGCCGGAGCGGGCGACCACCAGACGTTCCGGATCTTCGGCATCCACCAGCACGGTACCGTAGGCGCCCCGCAGCTCCTTGACCGCCTGTTGCAGGGCCGCCAGCAGGGTTGGTGCCGTCTTGCGATAGTGGTGCACCAGATGGACGATCACCTCGGTGTCGGTCTGGGAGACAAATTCATAGCCCAGGCCCTTGAGCTTGTGGCGCAGCTCTTCATGGTTCTCGATGATGCCGTTGTGCACCACGGTCAGGGAGCCGGAGACATGGGGGTGGGCATTGGTTTCGGACGGTTCGCCGTGGGTGGCCCAGCGGGTATGGGCGATGCCGGTGCCACCATGCAGGGGTTGTTCGTCCAGCGCGCGGGCCAGCTCCTGGACCTTGCCCAGACGGCGCACCCGTTGCAGGTTATGACCCTCGATCACCGCCACACCGGCCGAGTCATAGCCGCGATACTCCAGACGGCGTAGCCCTTCGACCAGAATATCCACCACATCACGTTGGGCAACCGCCCCGACAATTCCACACATGCTCAGATTCCTTGTTATTTGTTTACACGAGTTCCGGCACGCAGATCACCTGCACGCCCTGTTGTTCGATTTGTTGCTTGAGTTCAGCCGCCAGGCCGGTATCGGTGATCAGGGTATCGATACGGCTCCACGGCAGTTCCAGATTCGGGATCTTGCGGCCCACCTTGTGGGACTCCGCCAGCACTATCACCTCCCGCGCCACTTCGGCCATCACCCGCGACAAGCCAATCAGCTCATTGAAGGTGGTGGTGCCGCGCAGCGGATCGATCCCGGCGGCACCGATAAACAGCTGGTCGAAATCGTAGGAGCGCAGCACCTGCTCGGCGACCTGCCCCTGAAACGCTTCGGAGTGCGGATCCCAGGTGCCACCGGTCATCAGCAGGGTGGGTTCGTTCTCCAGTTCGCGCAGCGCCGCGGCCACAGTCAGGGAGTTGGTCATCACCACCAGCCCGCGCCGACTCCCCAGCTCGGGGATCAGCGCCGCCGTGGTGCTGCCGGAGTCGATAATCAACCGATTGTGGTCGCGGATCAGCTCGGCAGCGGCTTTGGCGATGGCTAACTTTCGTTTCGAAACTTGTTCCGCTTCCGGCACATCCGCCACCAACTCCTGGGGCACAGGAATGGCGCCGCCATAGCGACGCAGCAGCAGCCCATTGCGCTCCAGCTCGGCGAGATCCTTGCGGATGGTGACTTCCGAGGTATCAAACTCCCGGGCCAGCCAATCCACACTCAGCTCACCCCGTTCCGCCAGTTGCGTGACGATGGCCCGTCGCCGTTGTTGGGTATTGCGCTTCTGCATAAAGCTTCAAACTGAAATCAAGAAGAAAGTTTTTGGATTTTAATCTTTCGAATCGAAAGATCAAGCAAGTTGCGGTGATCGGTATAAAAAAGTGTCCAGATCGCGCCGCATTCTGGTGATGGGCACAAGGGGGATAGGAAACGCATAGAGTATGACTCCCCCGGAGCGGCGCTCCGGGGGAGAGAACAAGGAAGGATAAAGTGATGGCATCAGAAGCGGTTAGACACCACCCGAGCCAAAGGCTTCGGCATGGATATTGGCCGCCGGTACGCCCAGCTGGCGCAGCTCAGCCAGATAATGGCGCATGAAGGGCGCGGGGCCACAGAGGTAATACTCGGCGTCCAGGGGCTGCTCGGGCAGATGGTGCGGCAGAACAAATGGCGCCTGCTGGATGCCCGCATCCTGAGGCAAGAGTCGATCGTAAAAACAGCGCACCGTCACTCCGGGCTTGGCGGCCATCGCCTGCAGATGGGCGTTGAACGCGTGGGAGGCCCCATCTCGTGCCGAGTGAATAAAGTGGATGGCACGTGGACTGCCACTGCGCACCAGATGGTTGAGGATCGACACCATGGGCGTAATTCCCACACCACCGCTCAGCAACACGACCGGCGAAGTACCAGGCTCCTGCAGATAGAAATCACCCAAGGGAGCCGATAACTCGACGATCTGCCCCTCCTCATACTGGTCATGCAACAGGTTGGAGACACGCCCCGCCGGTTGCTGCTCGCTCGCCGCCTCTCGCTTGACCGAGATGCGCAGATAGGGCTGACCCGGTGCATCGGACAGACTGTACTGACGCGGCTGGAACAGATCCAACTCCGCCACATAGAGGCGAAGAGAGACATATTGTCCGGGCTTGAACGAGGGCAGAGGCCCGCCATCCAGCGGCTCAAAGTAGAAAGAGGTGATCACCTCGCTCTCGGCAACCCGCTTGCTGATGCGAAAGGGTCGCCAGCCACTCCAGCCCCCGGATGTTGCCGTGGCTTGGTGATAGAGCGAGCTTTCTACACCGATAAATAGCTCGGCCAGGGCACCATAAGCAGCGGCCCAGGCGTCGATCAGCTCAGGGGTCGCCGCATCCCCCAGCACCTCCTGAATAGAGGCCAGCAGGTGTTTGCCAACGATACCGTAGTGTTCCGCCCGAATGCCCAGACTCACATGTTTGTGGGCAATGCGCTCGACCACCGGCAGCAACACGCTCGGGTCATCCAGATTCTCGGCATAGGCCAGCACGGCCGCCGCCAGCGCCTGTTGCTGACGCCCGGACCCCTGCTGCCCCTGATTGAAGAGATGTTTCAACTCCGGATTATGCTGAAACATGCGCTGGTAAAAGTGGCTGGTCAACGCCACGCCGCTGCTCCGCAACAGGGGTATGGTGCCCTGCACCAGAGCTTTTTGTTGTGGAGTCATCCCTTCACCTCCTGAGCCATGGCAACGGCCGGAAACAGCACGTTATTTTCCAGATGGATATGGGCCATCAGATCTTCCCGCAGCTGGTTCAGACCGGTATAGAGGGCGCGCCAGGTGACGCAGGCAAAGGGCGGCGGCGTGATGTTATCGGTGAGTCGCTCCATGGTTTGCAGGTTGTCACCGTGTTCCTCGTGTTCGAGTTGCATGACCTGGATCGGGCCTGCAGCGACGGCATACTGCCCTGCCTGCAGCAGCGGGAACAGGATCTGCTCCTCTTTTTGCATATGCTGCTCCAGCTCGTCCAGCATCAGGGCCAAGTGGCTGGATAACCCCTTGGGGCAGTCCTGACGCTCACCATGGACATGCTCGACCCGCTTGGCCAGCCGGATCAGTTCCGGCAACTGGATGCGGTGGATGGCATGGTAACGCGTGAGAATATGCTCGATCAGCTCGCCGATGCCGCTCTCGCGCCAGTCCCGTTCGTCGGCCGGTTGTTGTGCCACCGCAGCCAGATCGGCACAGATCTGCTCACCACTGAACGCGCGGCCGACTATGGCCTCGCCCAGCTTCACCTTGCCACCGCAGCAGAAGTCGAGTTTGTAATGGTGGAAAACCCGGGTGGCACCCGGGATATCGCAAGCCAGTTCGGCCAGTGTGTGTTCCAGATAATTCATCGCTCTACTCCATAATCGCAATCAGGGATCTTGTCTCTGGAATTGCACGGAGCATGCCACATCACAACCACATGATAATAAACGAATTATTATTCAACATGGTGAATTTCACCCTTCAGTGATAGGGTAAATAAAACCATTTAGGGTAATTTCAACCATGATTGAGCCACTCGTGATCCAGGATCTGGGCACCGACTATCCGCGCGGGGTGCGTGAAGAGCGTCTGGTGACCGCCATCTGCCAGTTCTTTGCCTGCGATGCGGTCGGCCTGTTGAAACTGCAGGGCGATTATCTGTGCCCGGTGGCGGTGGCCGGACTGGCCCATGAAACCCTGGGCCGCCGCTTCAGCATCAGTCAGCACCCGCGCCTGGCCGCCATCCTCGCTCAACGCGATGCAGTGCACTTTGCCCCCGACAGCCCACTGGCGGATCCCTACGATGGTCTGCTGGAGTCGCGACAGGGGGAGCCCTTGCCGGTCCACGACTGCATGGGGATCAGCCTCTATCTGGATGGGCAATGCTGGGGCGTGCTAACCCTCGACTCGCTGGCGGGCGGCCCCCTGGCTCCTGGGCTCGATAGCCAGCTCAGCGATCTGGCCCGAGCCTGCGAGGCAGTGATCCGCATGGGACGACTGGAGGAGGAGGTTCTGGCGTTGCGTCTGGGCCATCGCTCGCCCGATGTGCCGCTCGCCCCGGTGGAGGGTCACGAGGAGCGGGAGCTGATCGGCCGCAGCCCTGTGCTGCTGAAGTTACTTCATGAGCTGGATATTGTCGCCGATTCCGATCTGCCGGTGCTGCTGCTGGGGGAAACCGGGGTCGGCAAGGAGCTGCTGGCCCGTCGCATCCAGCGTCACTCGGCGCGCGCCCAGGCGCCGATGATCCATGTCAACTGCGCCGCCTTGCCGGAGTCCCTGGCCGAGAGCGAACTGTTTGGCCATGTCAAAGGGGCCTTCTCCGGCGCGGTCCGCGATCGAGCCGGGCGTTTCGAAGCCGCCCACGGCGGTATTCTGTTCCTCGATGAGGTGGGCGAACTGCCCCTGGTCGTGCAGGCCAAACTGCTGCGCGCCCTGCAAAATGGCGAGATCCAGCGCCTGGGATCGGATACGCCACGCCAGGTCGATGTGCGCATCATTGCCGCCACCAACCGGGATCTGGCGGCCCAGGTGCGCAATGGTCAGTTCCGCGCCGATCTGTACCACCGCCTCTCGGTTTATCCGGTGCCGATCCCGCCATTGCGGGAGCGGGGCGATGATATTCTGCTGCTGGCCGGCTACTTCCTCGAGCTGAATCGCACCCGGCTCGGTTTTCGCAGCCTGCGCCTCTCCGCCCTCACCGAACAGGCGCTGTGCAGCTACCGCTGGCCCGGCAATATCCGCGAATTGGAGCATGTCATCAGCCGTGCCGCGTTGCGGGCAGTCAGTCACGGAGCACGGCGCAGCGATATGGTGACGCTGGAGCCAGCCCACCTGGATCTGGATATCGCCCTGCCGGTGCAGGGCAGCAGTGCGCCGCCCGCCTCACCCGGCGGCGACCCGGTATCGCTGCAACCGCTCAAATTGGCGGTGGAGAGTTATCAGCGCCAGCTGATCCGCCACAGCCTGGATCTTTGCGAGCACAACTGGGCCGAGGTGGCTCGCCGCCTGGAGCTGGATCCCAGCAACTTGCACAAGTTGGCCAAACGGCTGGGGTTGAAATGAGAGCTGTGGCCCGCAAGGAGTCCTATGCTACCGTGGTAACCATGCATGCCGAGGTTGCGACAAACCATGAATAACCCCTTGATTTGGCTGGTGGAAGATGAAGCCAGCATCGCCGATACCCTGATCTACAGCCTGGAGACGGAAGGCTTTACCGTGCGCTGGTTTGATTTGGGATTGCCGGTGCTGGCAGCCTTAGAGTCCGAGCAACCGGCGTTTCTGATCCTGGATGTCGGCCTGCCGGATATCGGCGGCTTCGAGCTCTGTCGGCGCATTCGGGCCGAGCGGGATCTGCCGCTGCTATTCCTGACCGCCCACAGTGAAGAGATCGATCGCCTGCTGGGGCTGGAGATGGGGGCCGATGATTACGTCGCCAAGCCATTCTCCCCCCGCGAGGTCTGCGCCCGGGTACGCACCATCTTGCGCCGCGTTCGGCCAGCCACCCCGGCGCCGGCAGAAAAACCGCGCGGCCTGCAACTGGATGAGGCGCGCGCCCGTATCCAGTATCAAGGCCAGCCACTGACCCTGACGCGCTACGAATACCTGCTGCTCAAGACCCTGATCCAGCATCCGGGGCGGGTCTATTCCCGCGGCCAGCTGCTGGATCTGGTCTGGGCCCCTGGCGAAGAGAGTCTGGAGCGCACCGTCGATACCCATATCAAGACCCTGCGCGCCAAATTGCGCGACATCGACGCCGACGCCAACCCGATCCTCACCCATCGCGGCCTCGGTTACAGCCTGAGCGAGCCGGGCTGATGCTGCGCCTTACCGCCAAAGGGAGTTCAGGATGCGCCTGAGTTTGCGTCTGCTGCTGGGATTCTTCGTGCTGGTGGCGGTGGCTGCCTGGTTTGTGCTGAATATCTTTTTGCAGGAGGTTAAACCCGGGGTGCGACGCGCCACCGAAGGTACCCTGATCGACACGGCACAACTGCTGGCGCAACTCACCACCGCTGATCTGGCGGAGCAACCTCTTACCGCCGAGACGCTGGCCCGTAGCGCCCTGGGGCGTGCGGTGGCCACCCTCAATCAGCAACCCATAGGCGCGCGCATCGACGGCATCCGCAAGGACAGGGTGGAATACCGGCTCTATGTCACCGACTTGCACGGCAAGGTGGTGTTTGACTCCAGCGGCCGGGATCTGGGTGCCGATTACTCGCGCTGGAACGATGTCTATCTCACCCTGCAGGGGCGCTATGGCGCCCGCAGCAGTCGCGACATTCCCGGCGACCCTGACAGCTCTGTGATGTACGTCGCCGCGCCCTTGCTGGATAACGGCCGGATCCGCGGCGTGCTGACCGTCGGCAAACCCAATCGCACCATGGATCCTGTGATTGCCCGCAGCGAGAACAAGATCCAGCTGGCCGCCTTCCTGTTGCTGGGCATAGCCCTGCTGGCCGGTGGCGGCATGGTGTGGTGGCTGAATCGCTCACTGCGACGGCTGGAGAATTACGCCGCCGCCGTCAGTCGCGGCGAGCCAGTCGCCCTGCCCCGGCTGAACAGTCCGGAGTTGACCCGACTCGGCCAGGCGCTGGAGTCGATGCGCCGCAAACTCGAAGGCAAGGCCTATGTCGAGCAGTATGTGCACAGTCTGACCCATGAGCTGAAGAGCCCGTTGTCGGCGTTACGCGGCGCCGCCGAACTGTTGCAGGAGTCACCACCCGAGCCGGTCGCCCAACGCTTCCTGCTCTCCATCCGCGAGCAGGCCGAACGCATGCAACGGCTGATCGACAAGATGCTGGAGCTAGCCAGTCTGGAATCCAGACCCCAGCTGGAGAAGCAGCCCGTAGAGCTGGATTTGCTGATCGGCCAGCAAATTGCCCTGTTGCAACCCCATGCCGAGCGGCGACAGATCCAGCTGCACTCGAACCTCCAGACGGCCAAGCTTCCCGCCGATGCCCTGCTGCTGGGTCAGGCTATCGCCAACCTGCTGGATAATGCCATCGACTTCTCCCCGGCTGGGGGTCAGATCGAGCTGCAGGGCACTATTCTGACCAGCGGTGACTACCAACTGAGTATTGTGGATCAGGGGCCGGGCATTCCCGACTATGCCCAGGAGCGGCTGTTCGAGCGCTTCTACTCCCTGCCCCGCCCGCACCGCGGCAAGAGTACCGGCCTGGGCCTGAGCTTTGTGCGCGAGGTGGTCGAGCGGCATCAGGGCAGCATAGCGCTGCACAATCGCAACGATGGCCAGAGCGGTGCCTGCGCCGAGCTAAGGTTGCCACTGGGCCGCTAAATACCCGCGCCTAATTATGCTACAGCGGCAAAGTAGCTCACGCTCACACGCCGTAAATAATTTCACCACTTCACCCAGACTTCACACAACCTCATCAAGCCCCCACACAGGGGGCTCAGACTCTCCTGGTCAATCATCCAGGAGGGATCACCATGTTCAAGTCACTCATCAGCCATAAGCTCACCATCTTGCTCGGCCTGTTCTTGCTGTTGCAGTTGCCCCTGCACTCGGTCTTGTCGTTGAATCACGAACGTCAGGCCTATCGCGCCGAGGCCATTGCCCAGATCACCACCAGCAGCAGCGGCCCGCAACGCCTGACCGGCCCGGTGCTGGTCATTCCCTATATCGAGACCAGCCGCGAGTATGTGGCCGAAGAGAAGATCTACAAGGAGTACAAAACCCGTCATCAGCTGCTGTTGTTACCCGAAACCCTGGCGATCGACGGCAAGCTGCAGGTCGAGCCCCGCAAGCTCGGCATCTATCAGAGCCAGCTGTTTCATGCCCAGCTTGCCCTGCAGGGACGTTTTGTCCTCAACGGGCTGGAGACACTCAACAAGGGAAATATCCAGCTCGAGCAGCCCTATCTGGCGGTGGCCATCAACGACGCCCGCGGCATCCTGCAGGTTCCGGCACTGCACTGGGGCCAGCAGAACATAGCCTTCGAACCTGGGGCCCGCTTTGACGGGGCCACCCAGGGGATGCATGCGCCGTTGCCGCTCGAGAGCCTGGGTACCAACCAGCCCATCGCCTTCAATTTTGAACTGGCGCTGCAGGGCACGGATCACTTCGATGTGGTACCGGTGGGCGCCAGCAGCACCCTGAGCCTAAGCAGCAACTGGCCGCACCCCAGCTTTATCGGCCAGTTCCTGCCCCGTCAACACACCATCAACGATCAGGGCTTCAAGGCACAGTGGGAGAGTAGTTGGTTTGCCAACAACATGCAGGAGCGCTTCAATGATGGCCTGGACGAGGGGATCAACGGCGTGCCAGCCTTCACCGTCAGCCTGATCGAGCCGGTGGACCACTACCAGCAAAACGAACGCGCCATCAAGTATGCCGAACTGTTCATCGGCTTGACCTTCCTCAGCTTCTTCCTGTTCGAGTTGCTCAAGCAACTGCGCCTGCACCCGATCCAGTACGCGCTGGTCAGCATGGCTCAGGTGATCTTCTACCTGGTGCTGCTGGCTCTCTCCGAACAGATCGGCTTCAGCCTGGCCTATCTGGCGGCCAGCACCGCCTGTGTCGGCCTGCTGGCCTTCTACGCCAGCCACCTGCTCGGCGGCCTGAAGCGCGGTGTCGGTTTCGCCAGCCTGCTGGCCCTGCTCTACGCCGTCCTGTATGGCCTGATGCAGGCCGAAGATATCGCCCTGCTACTGGGTAGCGGATTGCTATTCGTGGTGCTGGCGCTGGTGATGGTCGTGACCCGCAAGGTGGACTGGTATCAACTCGGCCGCCGCGCCACAGCCGACTCGGAGCAATAATGCACCAGCGCAACCATAAACAAATGGCTCTGTCCCAGTAACTGTTGGGAATGAAGAGGGATGGAGTCTGGACGAAAAGCAGACCGTTGGCGGCAGGGATGCCACCACCAAACAAAACGGCACCCGAGGGTGCCGTTTTTGTATTGCAGCAGAGACGCTTATTTCTTGATCTTCACCGGCCGCTGCCAATTGGCAATATGTCGTTGCGGCACCCGGGTGATGACGAGTTCGTTCTCGCCCACTTCGCGGGTGACCGTGGTACCGGCACCGATCGTTGCACCCTTGCGCACAATCACAGGGGCCACCAGCTGGGTGTCGGAGCCGACGAAGACATGATCCTCGATGATGGTCTTGTGCTTGTTGGCGCCATCGTAGTTGCAGGTGATGGTACCAGCACCGATATTCACATCAGCCCCGATTTCGCTGTCACCCAGATAGCTCAGATGACCAGCCTTGGATCCGAATCCGAGGGAGGCATTCTTGATTTCGACGAAGTTGCCGACATGAGCCTCCTCCCCCAGCACCGAGCCGGGACGCAGCCGGGCGAAGGGGCCGACCGTAGTGGCACGGGCTAATTTGGAAGACTCGATCACCGTATAGGGGCTGATGATGCTGTCATCGGCAATCACGCAATCCTTGAGCACACAGCCGGTGCCGATGCGAACCCGATGACCAAGCTCCACAGTGCCCTCGATGATGACATTGGTATCCAGGATCACATCCTCGCCACAGACTAGCGAGCCGCGCAGATCGAAGCGATCCGGATCCAGCAGGGTCACGCCCTCGAGCATCAGGCGATTAGCCGCCCGACGCTGATAAAAACGCTCCAGAGCCGCCAGTTGCAGGCGATTGTTGGCGCCTTCGGTCTCGGCCGCTTCCGCCGGTTGTGCCGTGGCAATGGCCGCGCCATCCCGGTGGGCTGCGCCGATCACATCGGTCAGATAGTATTCGCCCTGGGCGTTCTGGCAGGTCAATCCGGCCAGCCATTGTTTGAGCTTGGCGGCCGGAGCCACCAGCACACCGGTATTCACCTCGGTAATGGCCAACTGCTCGGCATTGGCGTCCTTCTGTTCGACGATGCCGACCACGGCGCCATTTTCGCGCACTATGCGACCATAGCCGGTCGGATTAGCCAGGGTGACGGTCAGCAGACCGATGCCGCCCGCCGGTTGCACCGTCAGCAATTGCTGGAGGGTTTCGGCGGTAATAAGCGGGGTATCGCCATACAGCACCAGCACACGAGCCTCATCCGGGATCGCCGGGGTAGCTTGCGCCACAGCGTGGCCGGTGCCCAACTGCTCGGCCTGCAACACCCACTGCACCGAGGCATCATCCAGCCGTTTCTGCAACAGTTCACCGCCATGGCCATACACCAGATGCACAGCCTCGGCGCCGAGCTGGTGGGCTGTATCGATCACATGGCTAACCATGGGGCGTCCGGCAACCGGATGCAGAACCTTGGGCAGGGAGGAGCGCATGCGAGTACCTTTACCCGCGGCGAGAATGACAACATGCAGAGACATAACAATCCTTTCACACAGCATGGGAACGACAAAGAATGGCGCCTATTCTAGGTTTTTTTCGTTAATAAGAGATAAAAAAAGCGGCCCGGAGGCCGCTTTTTGTGTGCGCAGAGCTTAGCGATAGTTTTTGCGGGTGAGTTCCACCACGCGCAATTGGGCCATCGCCTTGGCCAATTCTGCAATGGCCTCCGCGTAGTCCACATCGCCAGACTTGCCGTTGAGTTTCTCTTCGGCAGCCCGTTTGGCTTCCTGAGCCTTGGCTTCATCGATATCCGCAGCGCGGATGGCGGTATCCGCCAGAACTGTCACTGCTTCCGGTTGCACTTCCATCATGCCACCCGAGATATACATCACCTCTTCGACACCGTGCAATTTCACCAGACGCACCAAGCCAGGCTTGATGGACGTCAGGAGCGGCGAGTGACCATGGCGGATGCCCAGTTCCCCTTCCGCACCGGAAACCTGAACCGATTCCACGCGACCGGAGAACAACATCCCCTCGGCGCTGACCACGTCCAGGTGGAAGGTAATCTCAGCCATAGATCCTCCTGCCCCGAATTACAGTTTCTTGGCTTTCTCGACCACTTCGTCGATGGAGCCAACCATGTAGAACGCCTGTTCCGGCAGATCGTCGAACTCGCCATCCAGAATGCCCTTGAAACCACGAATGGTTTCTTTCAGCGGCACGTACTTGCCCGGTGAACCGGTAAATACTTCAGCCACGCTGAACGGCTGGGACAGGAAGCGTTCGATCTTACGGGCACGAGCCACGACCAGCTTGTCGTTCTCAGACAATTCGTCCATCCCGAGGATGGCGATGATGTCCTTGAGTTCCTTGTAGCGTTGCAGAACAGTCTGCACGCCACGGGCAACTTCGTAGTGCTCCTGACCTACCACCAGCGGATCCAGCTGACGGGAGGTAGAGTCCAGCGGATCAACGGCCGGGTAGATACCCAGGGCGGCGATCTGACGGGACAGAACCACGGTTGCATCCAAGTGGGCGAAGGTGGTCGCCGGGCTCGGGTCAGTCAAGTCATCCGCAGGAACGTAGACCGCTTGTACCGAGGTGATGGAGCCGCTCTTGGTGGAGGTAATACGCTCCTGCAAGACGCCCATTTCTTCGGCCAGAGTCGGTTGATAACCTACTGCAGACGGCATACGACCCAACAGCGCGGATACTTCGGTACCGGCCAAGGTGTAACGGTAGATGTTGTCGATGAACAACAGTACGTCACGACCTTCGTCACGGAACTTCTCGGCCATGGTTAGACCGGTCAGTGCCACACGCAGACGGTTTCCTGGCGGCTCGTTCATCTGGCCATACACCATGGCTACCTTGTCGAGAACGTTGGACTCCTTCATTTCATAGTAGAAGTCGTTACCCTCACGGGTACGTTCACCAACACCGGCAAACACGGACAGACCGGAGTGAGCCTTGGCGATGTTGTTGATCAGCTCCATCATGTTCACGGTCTTGCCGACGCCGGCACCCCCGAACAGGCCCACTTTACCGCCCTTGGCAAACGGGCAGATCAGGTCGATAACCTTGATGCCAGTTTCCAGCAGCTCCGTGGTATTGGATTGATCTTCATAGCTTGGCGCTTCACGGTGGATAACCCAGTTATCGTCTTCACCAATCGGGCCTTGCTCATCCACAGGTTCACCCAGAACGTTCATGATCCGTCCCAGAGTCGCCTTACCGACCGGCACCTTGATCGCTTCACCGGTGTTAACCACTTCAGCACCGCGACGCAAGCCATCCGAGGTACCCATGGAGATACAACGGACAACGCCGCCGCCAGTTTGTTGCTGAACTTCCAGTACCAGACCCTGGGTCTGGCCTTCGCTCACAATCTTCAGTGCATCGTACACCTTAGGTACGGAGTCTTGTGGGAACTGCACGTCCACCACAGCACCGATGACTTGAACGATGATACCGTTACTCATGTCAAATCCTCTAAACCTATGAATACCTTAGCCCTATACCGCCGCTGCGCCGGATACGATTTCGGTCAGTTCCTGGGTGATACTGGCCTGACGGGCCTTGTTGTATACCAGTTGCAGATCCGTAATCAGATTATCCGCGTTATCGGTGGCAGCCTTCATTGCCACCATACGGGCGGCTTGCTCACTGGCCAGGTTCTCAACGACCCCCTGGTAGACCTGAGACTCGATGTAGCGACTGAGCAGTTGATCCATCAGAAACTTCGGATCCGGCTCATACAGATAATCCCAGTGACGCTTGGCCATCTTGGCATCTTCCGACTTCGGCAATGGCAACAGCTGATCGACCGCCGGTTGTTGCACCATGGTGTTCACAAACTTGTTGTTCACCAGATACAGACGATCAATTTCTCCGTTGTCATAGGCCTGCAGCATGACACGCACCGAGCCGATCAAATCATTGACCGTTGGGTTGTCACCAAAGCCGGAAACTTGTGCGAGGACCTTGCCGCCATAGCGGGCAAAGAAACCGCACGCCTTAGCACCAACCAGAGCCAGGCTGGTTTCAACGCCCTGCTCTTTCCACTGCTTCATCGAACCAAGAGCAGCCTTGAACAAGTTGACGTTCAAACCGCCACATAAGCCCCGATCGGTCGATATGATGATGTAGCCAACTCGCTTGACCTCGCGTTCTTCGAGGTAGGGATGCTTGTATTCCAAGCTCCCCAGAGCGATATGACCGATCACCTTCCGCATAGTCACTGCATAGGGACGGCTTGCCGCCATGCTTTCCTGTGCGCGACGCATCTTGGATGCGGCGACCATCTGCATTGCGCTGGTGATCTTCTGAGTGTTCTTCACACTGCCGATCTTGTTACGTATCTCTTTAGCGCCGGCCATCTCTAGACTCTCCATTCAAGGTGGCTGCCTACGCAGCCACTTTAAGTTACCAGGCTTGAGTCGCCTTGAAGCCGTCAATCAGCGCCGTCAGCTTGGCAACGATCTCGTCGTTGTAATCAGCCTTGGCATTGATTTCGGCCATCGTATCGGCGTGCTCAGTCGCGGCAAAGGAGAGCAGAGCGGCTTCGAAATCACCGATCTTCTTCAATTCGATGTCGTCGAGATAACCGCGCTCAGCAGCAAACAGCACCAGAGCCTGGGCAGCAACGCTCATCGGAGCGTACTGCTTCTGCTTCATCAGCTCAGTCACCTTCTGACCATGGCTCAACTGCTTACGCGTTGCGTCATCCAGGTCTGAAGAGAACTGGGCAAACGCCGCCAGTTCACGGTACTGCGCCAGTGCGGTACGGATACCACCGGAGAGCTTCTTGATGATCTTGGTCTGTGCCGCGCCACCCACCCGGGATACTGAAATACCCGGATCAACCGCAGGACGAATACCGGCGTTGAACAGTTGAGTGGTCAGGAAGATCTGACCGTCGGTGATAGAAATCACGTTGGTCGGAACAAACGCAGAAACGTCACCCGCCTGAGTTTCGATGATCGGCAGAGCCGTCAATGAACCAGTCTGACCCTTGACGGCGCCCTTGGTGAACTTTTCGACATACTCTTCGTTGACACGAGAGGCGCGCTCCAGCAAACGGGAGTGCAGGTAAAATACGTCGCCAGGATAGGCTTCACGTCCTGGCGGACGACGCAACAGCAGAGAAATTTGACGATAGGCGACCGCATGCTTGGACAGGTCATCATAGATAACCAGTGCATCTTCGCCCCGATCCCGGAAGTATTCGCCCATGGCGCAACCGGAATAGGGTGCCAAATATTGCAGGGAGGCTGACTCGGAAGCTGATGCCACGACCACAATGGTGTTTTGCAGTGCGCCATGCTCTTCCAGCTTGCGAACTACGTTGGCGATGGTAGAGGCCTTTTGGCCAATCGCCACATACACGCATTTGATGCCGGAATCTTTCTGGTTGATGATCGCGTCGATGGCCAGAGCGGTCTTACCGGTCTGACGGTCACCGATGATCAGCTCACGTTGGCCACGGCCGATTGGAATCATCGCATCCACTGCCTTGTAACCAGTCTGTACCGGCTGCGAAACAGATTTACGCTCGATAACCCCGGGCGCGATCACTTCAACGGCAGAGAAACCATCATTTTCAACCGGGCCCTTACCGTCAATCGGCTGGCCCAGGGTGTTGACGACGCGGCCTAGCAGACCACGACCAACCG
Source organism: Pseudaeromonas pectinilytica (assembly GCF_054780855.1). Lineage (NCBI taxonomy): Bacteria > Pseudomonadati > Pseudomonadota > Gammaproteobacteria > Aeromonadales > Aeromonadaceae > Pseudaeromonas > Pseudaeromonas pectinilytica. Next base: position 3,165 of record NZ_BAAGVN010000352.1, on the reverse strand, counting down.
GGACTTCCAGAATACGGCCAGTACCCGTTACTTTTTGCCCTTCGGCGAGATCGGCATAAGGCCCCATGACGATGGCCCCGACGGAATCACGCTCCAGGTTGAGCGCCAGACCATACAGGTTACCCGGCAGCTCGATCATTTCGCCCTGCATGACATCGGCCAGGCCGTGGATGCGGACAATACCGTCGCTGACCGAAACGATCGTACCTTCGTTACGGGCTTCGGTGACGACTTCAAATTGCTCGATACGCTTTTTAATCAGCTCGGCAATTTCAGTGGAATTCAGTTGCATGCTCTAATCCCCAATCAAGATTGCAGCGCTTCCGCCAAGCGGTTGAGTTTATTACGGATACTGGCATCGATGATCTCATCACCGGCCTTAATCACCAGCCCGGCCATCAAGGATGGATCGATGCTGAAATTCAGTTTTACGGTACGCCCGTAACGCTTCTCGAGAGAAGCCTGAATCTTGGCGATATCCGCATCGCTCAGCGGGCTGGCAGAGCACACAGAAGCATCCAGCTGTTTATCCAGCTCGGACTTCAATGCGACAAATTCTGTCAATACCGCAGGCAATACACTCAAGCGTCCATTTTCAGCCATTACCTTCATCAGGTTCTGACCCTGCTCATTCAGCTGGTCACCACAAATCTGGACGAACAAATCACCCAGTTTTTCAGTGCCCAAGGAGCCGTGAAGCAAGCCCTGTACTGTGTCGTTATGTGCAACTTCCGCAGCAAACGTCAGCATCTCGAGCCACTTATCCAGCGCCTTGTGCTCAACAGCCACATCGAACGCAGCTTTGGCGTAGGGGCGAGCGACAGTTATCACTTCAGACATAGCCCCTGGCCCCCTTAAAGTTCCGCAACCAATTTATCAACCAGATCGCTGTTGGCGGCCTTGTCGATTTGACGCTCCAGAATCTTCTCGGCACCAGCAACGGCCAACAGGGCCACGTGCTTGCGGAGTTCTTCCTTCGCGCGATTCCGCTCGGCTTCAATCTCGGCTTGAGCTTGCTTGAGAATCTTCTCACGCTCACCCATGGCATCCTGATTGGCCTCGTCGATGATTTGAGCTCGGCGCTTGTTGGCCTGCTCGATGATCTCTGCAGCCTGCTGCTTGGCTTCCTTGATCTGTTCCATGGCTTTGTTCTGTGCCAAGTCCAGATCTTTCTTCGCACGCTCTGCAGAAGATAATCCGTCAGCAATTTCTTTTTGACGTTTCTCGATGGCAGCCATCAATGGCGGCCACACGTACTTCATGCAGAACCAGACGAAGAGAATAAAGGCAAGTGTCTGGCCGAGGATGGTCATATTGATATCCACGACACAACTCCTCTAAAAATTAAGCAAATGAAAAAGGGAGTGTTCGAGCCTGATTAACCGGCTACAACGAACATCACATACATACCCAGACCCACGGCGATCATCGGAATAGCGTCGACCAGACCCATGACAATGAAGAATTGAGTACGCAGCAGGGGCAGCAGGTCCGGTTGACGAGCAGCACCTTCCAGGAACTTACCACCCAACACACCGATACCAATAGCGGCACCGATAGCAGCCAAACCCATCATCAAACCAGCAGCAATAAACAACATTTCCATGGACATATCTCCAAATATTTACAAAATAACGTTAAATATCAACTTGATAATCAATGCTCTTCACAGGCCATCGATAGATAAACTATCGTCAGAACCATGAAAATGTACGCCTGTAGCGTCACAATCAGGATGTGGAAAATAGCCCAGGGGACGTTAAGCGCCCACTGCGACCACCACGGCAACATGGCGGCGATGAGGATGAAGATCATCTCACCGGCATACATATTCCCGTACAACCGCAAACCTAATGACACTGGTTTTGAAATCAGGGATACAAATTCCAGCAGGAAGTTAATCGGCACAAATGCCCAGTGGTTGAACGGCGTGAATGTCAGTTCTTTGAGGAAACCGGACACTCCCTTCATCTTGATGCTATAGAACAGGATGAGGAAAAAGACACCGAGCGCCATAGACAGGGTGATATTAACGTCAGCGGAAGGAACGACTCGCAGTTTTTGGGCATCATCCCCAGCAATCCACTGAGCCAGTCGAGGTAAATAATCGATGGGTAGCAAGTCCATCATGTTCATCAGGAAGATCCAGACAAACACGGTGAGTGACAGCGGAACTATCAGCTTATTCTTGCCATGAAAGATCCCGGCTACGGTCTCTTCCACAAACCCGACGACCATCTCAACAAAGCACTGCAGTTTGCCCGGTACACCACTGGTTGCCTTGACGGCAACGCGGCGGAACAGCCAGAGGAAAAAAACCCCCAAACCAACAGAAAATATCATGGAGTCGATATTAACCACCCAGAAGCCAGATTCAGCACCGACCTGCCAGTGAAGGAGGTGGTGATGCATGTACCCCTGAGGCGTTAGCAGTTCTCCTGTTGCAGCCATGAGTTTTCCTAGTAACGGTTGTTGAGTGTTAACGAAATGATCCACTGTGAGCACAGGGCCAATCCGTAAGTGACAAACATGGGAGCATGCTGCACCTCCAGAAATTTGAAGGTCACCCCGAACAACACCAGGGTGGCCACCAGCTTGACACCGGCACCACAATAGACGTCCCACAACACCAATCCAACGTTCAATTCATCCGCCTGTCGCGAACTACCTATCCAGCTGTAGAGGAGTTGGGGCACCCAGTAAACTCCACCCCCAACGAGGGCAGAGTAAGCCGCCCAGCGACTGTCCAGTAACCACCAGACTAGCGCCATAACGACTATCAAAAAAAGCTGAATAGCGAGGACAGTCCATGCCAGCGCTTTCACACTCATCGATGAACTGCTGCCCATCAGCTTTCTCCGATCCTTGAGACACCTAAATTTTAGGCGCCTTTAATAACACAAAAATAACAATTGAACAGCTTCGTGGATCACAGGAGTTAAAAAAGTTAATTTTATGTAACTCTTTGCTGGACAATGCTTTTTTGTTTCGGGTGTTTCAACATAGCCCATGGAATGGCTAAAAACCAGTATTTTGTGAGTCAGCTCAAGGTGTTGCACTCGCCGGAGTAGGCTCATCTAAAATCCTGATTACCATCGAGACTCAGCCAGCTTCAACAGGCGTTGTGGCATTGGAGCCGTTCGACAGCCGATCCTGACCAGTTCC
>NZ_BAAGVN010000351.1:0-46779 GCF_054780855.1 Pseudaeromonas pectinilytica | reverse complement strand
GCATATCAATTTTTTTGACATCCAATTCCTGTGAGTGCCCACACAGATTGCTTGATTTGATTGTTAAAGAGCGTGACAGCCTCGCTGTCGTGGGATGCGTAGTCTACGCAACCCGCGTTGTCAGTCAAGCATTTTTTGCTTTGCTTTCAACGCTGCCGGACATCTCGTCCGTCGATGAGGGCGCATTATAGGGAGCTCGTTTCGCCTGACAAGGGCTTTTTGCAAAAATGGCACTGTTCGCGCAAATATCCGCCACAACGCGGTGAATATAAACAAAACTACTCGGTAACTGGCGCTGAAGCACTGAGGAAGTGCTTGGCAAAGCCATCGACGCGTTGCCAATCGGTGAATTCGATGTCCTGAGTTTTGTCCGTACTGCCGCCGGTGAGCAGCATAATGAACTGGATAATCAGGCTTTGCCACCAACGGTAACGTGAATAGCGCAAGGCACCCGCAAAAACAGCACAGTACTTCGGTTGCCATGGCGATCTGGCCAGCCACTTACGGACATACAGATTAGTATGCGGTTCACTCTTCTCCGGTTTCCGTGCAGTAAGACAGACACCGATAAATGCCGCATGGCATGCCGCCAACTCTGCGGCATGCCGTTTCACCTGCTGATCCAGCACCTTGGGAAAATGACCATAACGAATGGATGCGCCCACCAGCACCTTGTCATACATCGACAAGGCCACGCTAGGCTCTGCGTCCAGACGGCACCATTCGACGTCATAACCCGGGTACGAAGAGACCATCCTCTCCAGTATCTTTCGCGTCTGCCCTTCGTGAGTCGCATACCACACCAATAACTTAGCCATTCGCCCCTCTATATATAAGTAGTTTTCAACGCCACTGCATGATCACGCGGCCATGACTGCGGTTGGTTAGTGCGGTATCCATCTCTCGACAGTGAGCGAGCGGGCAATTCCCAGTGATCTGGATTACGGTACCATATTCGCATTGCACATTTTCACAGGAGAATTGTGCTATGAGCCGTTGACTCACCGCCAAGTCGTCATAGCCACATTCTAGTAAAAATGCGGCACTAGAGACCACGAGCCGGGTCGGAACCCTCTTCAATAGCTCAGTTACGCCACTGCTGTACGCCCGAACTAGACCGCCAGTACCTAATTTGATACCACCATAGTAACGAACAACGATGACTCCCACCTCGCCCAAGCCACTACCCAACAAGAGGTTGAGCAAGGGCTTTCCCGCGGTTCCTGACGGCTCACCGTCATCACTGAAGCCATACTGTTGCCCATCCCATGGCGCTCCTGCAACACAAGCCCAGCAGTGGTGCCGCGCTGAACTATGTTGTTGCCGAAGAGTAAGTAACCACTCCCGCATTTGTTCCTTACCAGTAATCGGAGCGAGAAATGTCAGAAAGCGGCTCTTTTTGATCTCTTCACTGACATCGAGGATCTCAGTTGGCGTCCGATAATTATCCATCCCCATCATGGCGCGTCTCAGCAGCGAGCAGGAACCCTGTCCTGCAGGCGATAAATGTTAAACAAATGTTTAAAATGAGCGTTGAAAAAATCAGCAGCTGTTTCCATAGTTTCTATCACAAGGTGGTCCATTCGCTAGTCGAGATCTGGGAGACAGACATGCTGTATGAAGCGAGTTCTCTGGCGGTAAAAAAAATTAGCAATGGTTTTGCTGAACTCCACTTCTGTTCTCCTGGCGCGGTCAACAAACTCGATCGAGTGACATTGCTCGCGTTGGAGGAGGCGATCACCCAGCTCGAACAACAGCATGAGCTGCGTGGTTTACTCATCACCTCCGCCAAACCGCACTTCATCGTGGGAGCCGATATTACGGAGTTTTTAACCCTATTTTCACTCCCTGAAGCGCAATTGACTGCGTGGCTGACCCAGATCAACCACCTATTTTGCCGTATCGAACGGCTCCCCTATCCTACTTTAGTGGCGTTACAGGGACATGCTCTGGGTGGCGGCTGTGAACTGGCTTTAGCGGTTGACTACCGGATTGCTGACCAGACCTTACGCATCGGGTTACCGGAAACCAAGCTCGGCATTATGCCCGGTTGGGGTGGAACAGTGCGCTTACCTCGGCTGATTGGCAGTGCCCCGGCGGCGACACTGATTGCCACCGGCAAAGAGCAAACCGGCGCCGAAGCGCTGCAGCTGGGGCTAATTGACGCAATCACAAGCACCGAAAAGTTACGCGACATTGGCTTGCGCATGCTAGAAATGGCGGCCAACAAGGAACTAGATTGGCAAGCCAGACGCCGGCAAAAGCAAGAACCCTTAGCGCTTGGCAGTATTGAAGCCCGCCTCGGTGAGCAAACAATTCTAGCCAGAGTTTTTCAGCAGGTCGGGCCTCACTATCCGGCACCGATCCAGGCTGTTCGCACCCTATTTTCCTCCCGCCAGATGTCACAAGACGCCGCCTTGGTGCAAGAGCGGCAAGATTTCATTCGTCTCACCCGGACTCCAGAGGCTAACGCCCTGGTCGGTAACTTCCTGAATGAACAGTTCATCAAGAACAAAGCCAAGTCTCTGGCGGGCCAGCATAAAACCAGTGCCGTAGCGGTACTCGGCGCGGGCATCATGGGTGCAGGCATCGCCTATCAATCCGCCAGCCGGGGTATTCCAGTGTGGCTCAAAGATATTCGCCGTAGTGCGCTGCAACTTGGGATGGCAGAAGTCACCGCGATACTGACCAAGGCACTGGCTCGAGAAGCAATCACCGTTCATGAGCTGACCCAGACCTTACAGATAATCACCCCGACACAGAGCAATGAGCATATTGCACAGCCTGATCTGGTTGTAGAAGCCGTCGTGGAAAATAAGGCCATCAAGCAACAGGTACTGACTGAAACTGAACAAAAGCTAGCTGCCCACGGCATCCTGACCAGTAATACCTCCACCATTCCCATCTCTGAATTGGCGTCGGTGCTGCGATGCCCGGAATCATTCTGCGGCCTGCATTTCTTTAATCCAGTCCCCAAGATGCCACTGGTCGAGGTCATTCGCGGCGCACAGACTAGCAGCGACACCATAGAACGGGTTGTTGCCTATGCCCTCGCGCTGGGGAAATTACCGATTGTCGTCAACGATGGTCCTGGATTTTTCGTCAATCGCGTACTGTTTGCCTATCTCAGTGGTTTCCGTCTGCTGCTGGCAGAGGGACAGGATCCCTATCGCATCGATCAGATTATGGAACAGCGCTTCGGTTGGCCGATGGGACCGGCCCGACTGTTGGATACCATAGGGCTAGATACGGCTCATCATGCCGCTCAGGTCATGGCGCAAGGATTCCCCGAGCGCATGGCCCTTCACGGCGTAGACCCTGTCGCCCTGCTATATGCAGCCGGGCGTCTGGGGCAGAAAAGCCAACAAGGTTTCTACCGCTATCGTCTCGACTCCCGCGGCAAACCGAGGGAAGAGCCAGACACGGAGCTAGCGCACCTGTGGTATCCGCCCACACAGCCGGTACCATGTTGCAGCGATGACGCCATAGAGGCGCGGATGATGATCCCCTTGTTGACCGAGGTGGTTCGCTGCCTGGAGGAGGAGATTATTGCCACCCCGGCAGAAGCGGATATGGCCCTGCTCGCGGGTCTGGGTTTTCCTGCCTTCCGCGGTGGGCCCTGCCGTTATCTGGATCAATTTGGCCTCTCCCGCTTTATCGATCTGCTCGACGACTACGCCGCGTTAGGTCCCTTGTACTCGGCAACCCCCAGGCTCAGCGCCATGGCGAACCAGGGAGAGCATTTTTATTCCGGAGGTTCTCATGCATGAGGTGGTGATTATCGACGCCGTCCGTACGGCCATGGGTAAATCCAAAGCCGGAGGATTTCGCCATGTCCGAGCGGAAACCCTCTCGGCTGAATTGATGAAGGCACTATTACGCCGCAATCCGGCACTCGCCGCTACCGACATTGATGACGTTTATTGGGGCTGCGTCCAGCAAACGCTGGAGCAAGGCTTCAATATCGCGCGTAATGCCCTGCTATTGGCCGGATTACCCGTCACTACGGCTGGCGTTACCGTCAACCGCCTGTGTGGATCCTCCATGCAGGCGCTGCACGATGCCGCCCGAGCGATCATGGTTGGCGATGCCACCGTCTGTCTGGTTGGCGGTGTCGAGCATATGGGACATATCCCCATGACTCAGGGTGTTGATTTCCATCCTGGCCTCAGCCATCAGATTGCCCAAGCGTCGACCATGATGGGGCTGACCGGCGAGTTACTCGGCCGACGATACGCCATTAGTCGTGAACAGCAGGATGTGTTTGCTCTACGCTCCCATCAACGAGCCGCCGCCGCAGCGCAGCGCGGTGCTTTCGCCCAGCAACTGGTGCCCGTGCTCGGGCACGATGCCGATGGGGCTCTGCTCCCCATCAGCCAGGATGAGGTCATCCGCGTCGATGCCACCCTAGCAGGGCTGTCCCAGCTCAAGCCGGCATTTGATCCAGTGCATGGCACCCTCACAGCGGGCAACTCTTCCGCGCTGTCCGATGGTGCCGCTGCCTTGCTCATCATGTCGGCTGAACATGCACACCATTTGGGATTGCAACCCATGGCGCGGATCCGCGCCATGGCGGTAGCGGGCTGCGAAGCCGCGCTCATGGGCTACGGGCCGGTACCGGCTAGTCGCAAAGCCTTGCAGCGAGCCGGGTTACAGATGACGGATATTGACCTGGTTGAACTCAATGAGGCATTTGCCGCCCAAAGCCTGCCCTGCCTGCGCGACTTGCAACTGGAAGATGTTATCGAACAGAAAGTAAATCTGAATGGTGGCGCCATAGCGCTAGGGCATCCCCTGGGGTGCTCAGGTGCCCGTATCCTGACCAGCTTGGTCTATTTGATGGCAGAACGTCAGGCCAGCCTCGGCCTGGCAACCATGTGTATCGGCCTGGGACAAGGTATCACCACCATTTTGGAGAAATACTGAGACAGGACTCGTTCTGGCTTGCCAGGAACAGCAACTCCAGAGCGGTTACCTCCACGGCAATGGCTTTTTGATGGTTTAGTGGCGAATATGGAGCTCGCACGGCCTATCCCTGTCCCTGTAGGCTCACATCTTGTCGGCCATTTTCTTGCATTTTCATCAACAAATGTGTTCAATCTGCGCACTTGTTGCGGGAGCTCGGGAAAGATGGCGAAAGGTAAGCAAATCCTCATCGTGGATGACGACCAGGAGATCCGTGAGCTGCTCAAGGAGTACCTCACTCGCTCGGGCTTCGATGTGCTGGCCGCTGCAGAGGGCGGCGAGATGTATCAGCACCTGAGCAATAACACGCCCGACCTGATTATTCTCGACATCATGATGCCGGGAGATGATGGTTTCAGCCTGTGTCAGCAGATCCGCCGCACATCCCAAGTCCCCATTATCATGCTGACGGCGGCCTCTGACGAGGCGGATCGTGTCATTGGTCTCGAACTGGGAGCCGATGACTATATCGCCAAGCCCTTCAGTCCACGGGAATTGATGGCCCGCATCAAGGCCCTGCTGCGTCGCGCCGAATTCCGGCAACCGGAAAAAGAGAGTGGTCGCCGTATTCGCTTTGCCGATTGGGTGCTCGACACCCTGAGTCAGCATCTGATCAACGATGATGGTAACGAAATGGATCTGACCGGCAGTGACTTCCTGCTACTGTCGCTATTTCTGCAACATCCCGGCCAGGTGATGGATCGTGACAGCATCAGCGATGCCACCCGCGGACGGGAAACCCTGCCGATGGAACGCGGGATCGATGTACAAATCAGCCGCCTGCGTCAGAAGCTGGGCGATAACGGCAAAAGCCCTCGCATCATCAAGACTATCCGCGGCAGTGGCTACATGCTGATTGCCGAAGTCAGCCATGAAGATTAGAAGACTATTTCTCAAACTGGTTCCGCGTTCCCTGCTCTCCCGCATGCTCTGGTTACTGCTGTTGGCTATCGTCCTGGCGCAGAGTCTGATCTCCGGCCTGTGGATGCAGCAACTACAAAAACATGAGTTGGACGGCATGATGAGTGCCACCCGCAATCTGGCCAACTCCGCCGCCTCGACCATTACCTTCTTTCAGTCTTTGCCACTGCAATATCGTCAGATTGCACTCGACCAGCTACGCAACATGGGCGGCAGCCGCTTTTTCGTGTCGCTGAACAAGGCAGAGATCCAGCTCGATGCCCTGCCGGACTCCAATCGCAAGAATCTGGTCATCAATGAGGTGCGAAATGTGCTGCACCACAAGCTGGGTTATGGTCTGACCCTGCATGTGGATTTTTCCTATCCGGGCGAGCTGCATGTCTTCGACAACCAGACCCTGTTAGCGGATATCCCCCCCTCCTGGGCCCGTCACTCCCTGCTGATGGAGCCGCTGAATCCGCCGATCTTGGTGACCCAAATCGAGCTAGCCAAAGGGGAATGGCTCTATCTGGCCGCGCTGCTGCCCGCCCCCTACATGACGTTGGAAGAGGCCACCTTACCTCCCCATCAGTTCCGCTTCATCGTGCTGCTCAGTGCCATTTTGTTCCTGTTCACCTTCCTGCTGGTCCGCTGGCAGACCCGGCCATTACGCCGCCTGGCCTCAGCCGCCGTCACCCTAGGTAAGGACATCGATCAAGCGGCTCTACCCGAGGAAGGAGCCAGCGAAATTGTCGCTGTGACCCGCGCCATCAATGTGATGCAGCACCGTATCCGTCGCTATATTGATGATCGGGAGCGGTTGTTCAGCTCCATTTCCCACGACTTAAAAACCCCGATCACCCGTTTGCGGCTGCGGGTCGAACTACTGGATGATGAAGAGCAAATCGTCAAGTTCAGCAAGGATCTCAATGATTTGGAGATGATGGTCAAGGGCGCACTGCAGACGGTGAAAGATACCGACATTCACGAGAATGTTGAGCTCATCGATATCAATCTGCTGTTGGAACACACGGCGGAAGACTACAACCTTGGCGGCAAAGCGCTGATGAGGATTGAAGGTCGCTGCAAGAAACCCTATCGCGGTAAGCCGCTGGCCCTGAAACGCTGCATCGGCAACCTGGCGGATAATGCCATCAAATATGGTCAACGGGTGCGGATCATCGTCATGGACGATATCGAGGAGCAAGACGAAGCCGAAGTAGTGATTCTCTACTTCATCGATGAAGGCCCAGGTCTGCCACCGGATCAGTTGGAGAAAATCTTCGAGCCCTACTACCGACTCAGTCACGACACACCGGGCACCGGCCTGGGACTGGGGATTGCGCGCAGCATAGCCCATGCCCATGGTGGCGATCTGGTGCTGGAAAATCGCCCCCAGGGCGGACTCCAGGCCGTACTGTCGTTACCGAGACACTAGCCATGCGCCTGGCCGTGGCTCTGCTCATCGCGCTGCTTGGCACACCGGCAACCGCCAGTGATATCGAGGTTTTGCACTGGTGGACCGCCGGTGGCGAGGCTCGCGCCGCCGATGTGTTGCGTCAGCGCTGGCAAGCGCTGGGTCACCACTGGGTGGATGCCGCCATTGTCGGTGGCGGTGGTAACTCGGCCATGCTGGTACTCCGCAGCCGCGCCCTGAATCACAACCCTCCCCAAGCCGCGCATCTGAAAGGGGTCGAGTTACATGAATGGGCCAAGCGTGGTTTTTTGCGCAATCTGGATGATGTCGCCCGCCGCGGACAATGGCAGCTGAGACTCTACCCCTTTGTCAGCTCGACCCTGAATCATCAGGGCCACTTTGTGGCGGTGCCCGTCGGCCTGCATCGCGTCAACTGGTTGTGGATCAATCAATCCCTGTTCCAGCGCCTTGAATTGAACCCGCCCAGGAATTGGGAAGAGATGATCCAAGTCGCTCGCCGCTTCAAACAGGCCGGTATTACTCCGCTGGCAATGGGGGATGACCCTTGGCAGCTGGCGATCCTGTTCGAGGCCATCGCCCTCGGTGAAGGTGGCAGTGATTTTTTCCGCCGCGCCTTCGTCAATCTGGAGCCCGAGGTGTTGTCAGGAACCCAGATGCAACAGGTGCTACGGCGCTTTCATAGCCTACGCTCCTTCCTGCCCGCAAATCATATCGGCTTAAAATGGAATCAGGCTAGCCAGATGCTGGTCAATGGACAGGCCGCCATGCAACTGATGGGTGATTGGGTCAAAGGGGAGCTCACAGAGCCGGGAAACCAAGCCATTCGATGTCTGCCAGCTCCAGGGACGGCGGGTAAGTTTAGCTATAACCTGGACTCTTTGGCGCTATTCCAGCAGCAGGATGCGGAGCACGACCAAGCTCAGCAGCAGTTTGCTGAACTGTTGATGAGTGCCGACTTTCAGCAACAGTTCAACCGGGTGAAGGGCTCGATCCCTCCCCTGGCCGATGCGGACTTGAGCCAGTTTGACCCCTGTGGCCAGGCGTCAGCCAAAGCATTGCAACATGCCACCCAGCATGGCGATCTGGTGCCCAGCATGGCAGAAGGCATGGCCATTCCATCCAACGTGCAACAAGCCATTTTTGATCTGCTAGCCAGCTATTTCAGTGATCCCCAGGGCGATGCGGTGGCCACAGCGCGGCAACTGGCGCGCGCTGTCAGCGCGGTGAGTGCCGAACAATAAACAGTGGCGACTACTCGGCATCCGGGTAGTCACTCAACTCCCACCACAATGCTATGCCACAGAGCACTATTGCCGTCAGCCAGATGCCACTGCTGCCAATCGGGCTCTCCAGCACCAACAACGCGAATGCCAAAGCTGCCATGGCCGCATACACCTTGATTCGTCCCCAATACCCCAACATACGACCTCCCTGGCCTGCGTAATACCGCCCCGGCATCCTGTCGGAGCGCTTATTTCTTTGTAACGCGAGCCACCTCCTCATTGCAATGTGATTCACATTGCAGGTAAAACGACATGGTAGACTCGGAGACTCGCGAATCAACGAACATGAGAGGTGGAAATGACAGGACAAGGCTCTGCAGGCAACGTGATTGCCGCACTGTGCAGTTTTTTTATTCCAGGGCTGGGACAACTGGTTCAAGGACGCCTGCTGATGGCAGCCATACACATTGTGTTCGCGGCCGTGCTGTGGATCATCCTGCTCGGCTGGATCATTCATCTGTGGTCCATTATTGATGCCGCGCTGTGGAAGCCCAAAACCACGGGCTAACCAGAGGTCAAATCCTTGCTTCATGACCATCAGCGGGTATTATCCGCAGCTCGCCCGCGGAGGATTGCCCATGAATGAATTGTTCACCCAAGCACAACACCAGCTTGATGCGTTAGGCCTACGTTGCCCGGAGCCCGTGATGATGATCCGCAAGACGGTGCGCGGCATGGAGATGGGCGAAACCTTGCTGATCCTGGCCGATGATCCCGCCACCACCCGCGACATCCCCAGCTTCTGCCTGCATATGGACCATACCCTGCTGGCCAGTGACACCGAGCAGAAGCCCTATCGCTATCTGATCCGCAAAGGGCTCTGATTCATCAGGGTGCTTACAACCAACGGTGCAAGCGTAACCAGATTGCCAATCCGGTAATCAAGCTGGCCAGGATCGACACAAACACCAAGAAGCCAATCGCCGAATTTCCGCCCGGAATACCGCCCAGATTGACGCCGAACAAACCGGTCAAGAAGGTAGCGGGTAAGAACACCATGGCCATGATCGACATGATGTAGGTGCGCCGCGTCATCGCCTCGGTCAGACGGGCGTTGATCTCATCGGCCAGCAGCGAGGTGCGAGCGATACTGGAGTCCAGATCTTCCAGCCAGCGTCCCAACCGGTCGGCAATCTCCTGCAAGCGCCGCAGATCATCGGCCTCCAGCCAGCCTATTTTTTCATTCGCCAGACGACTGAACAGATCCCGCTGCGGAGCCAGATAACGGCGGGAGACGATCAGCTGGCGCCGGATATCCGCCAGATCCACCCGATCGATGGTGCGTTCGTTGAGCAGATGCTCCTCCAGCAGGGCAATTTTCTCCTGTAACTCGTCGATGAAATCCCCCGCCTGCTCGGTGATGTGCTCGCACAGATCGACCAACCAGTCGGCGGTATTCAAGGGCCCCATACGCTTGGCCAGATCTTGGACGATTTCTTCCACCGCATGCACCCGGCGCCGCCGGGTCGAGACGATGATGCGATCATTGATGTAAAAGCGCACCGCAACCATATGGTCCGGCCGCTGCCCCTCGTTGGCATTGATGCAGCGCAGGGTCAGTAACATGCCACCATTGGCTTTGACCAGCTTGGGACGACTACTGTCCCCTTGCAACGACTCCCGCACTCCATCCGGTAACAGGGTGGAGGTTTTTATCCATTCGTAGGCATGGGGTGAAGAGTAGTCCAGATGCATCCAGACATCCTGCTCCGGTAATTCGGCACCCGGCAGCAGGGGATCGGCCCCGCCCTCACCATCGAGCCGCAGAGCCAGGACCGCAGCCAAAGGAACATGATGGCTCATGCGCGACCTCGCTCACGGGCCAGATGCACACATTCGGCATGGCAAGGACATCCGATCTCATGGTCATTCACCATGCCGACCGCTTGCATGAAGGCATAACAGATGGTGGAGCCAACAAAGTTAAACCCGCGCTTCTTCAACGCCTTGGACATGGCATCCGACTCAGGGGTACTGGTAGGCGCATCGCGCATGCTTTGCCAGTGATTGATCTGACTCTTGCCGCCAACAAATGCCCACAAAAATTCGGCAAAATCGACGCCTTCAGCCTGCAGAGCCAGATAAGCACGGGCATTTTTGATGATCGACTGCACCTTGAGACGATTGCGGATGATGCCGGTATCCTGTAGCAGGCGCTCGACATCGGCGTCGCTGAACGCCGCAATCCGCACCGGATCAAAGTCCGCAAACGCTCGCCGGTAACTGGCGGTCCGCTTGAGAATAGTGATCCAGGAAAGCCCGGCCTGCTGGCCATCGAGACACAACTTCTCAAACAACTCCAAGCTGTCATTAACCGGACGCCCCCACTGCTGATCATGGTAGGCGATATACTCTGCATCCTGTGTCACCCAGGGACAACGACCTTGCATCTTGCTCTCCTTTTGGATTACCACTGCCCGGGAAACCACTAAACCCTACGAAAACTCACGCTTTTCCCTAGCGATATAGTCACAAAGCCAATTCAGCCTATATTCCCGACAGTGCAGACGGTATACTCTTGCGGTTTATTTCCGCTCAGTATGCACTGAACTAATCGCGCGAACAAAATCATGCAAAAATTCGATATCAAGACCTTTCAGGGACTGATCCTGACCCTCCAAGATTATTGGGCCAGGCAAGGTTGCGTTATCGTGCAGCCCCTCGATATGGAGGTGGGTGCCGGTACTTCTCATCCAATGACATTCTTGCGCGCCATCGGCCCCGAGCCGATGAACTGCGCCTATGTTCAACCCTCTCGTCGCCCGACCGATGGTCGTTATGGCGAGAACCCGAATCGCCTGCAGCATTACTACCAGTTCCAGGTCATTCTCAAACCATCACCGTCCAATATTCAGGAGCTGTATCTCGGCTCGCTGCGTGAGCTGGGCTTCGACACCCAAGTGCACGATATTCGCTTCGTCGAAGACAACTGGGAAAACCCGACGCTGGGCGCCTGGGGTCTGGGCTGGGAAGTCTGGTTGAATGGTATGGAAGTCACCCAGTTCACCTACTTCCAGCAAGTGGGTGGTCTGGAGTGCTCACCGGTCACGGGTGAAATCACCTACGGGCTCGAGCGTCTGGCCATGTACATCCAGGGCGTCAATAGCCTGTATGATCTGGTCTGGGCCGATGGTCCGCTGGGCAAGATCACCTATCGCGACGTGTTCCATCAGAACGAAGTGGAGCAATCCACTTACAACTTCGAACACGCCGATGTTCCCTTTCTGTTCCAGATGTTCGATCAGTGCGAGAAAGAGTGCCAGCACCTGCTGACACTGGAAACTCCGCTGCCACTACCGGCCTACGAACGCATCCTGAAGGCCGCACACGCCTTCAATATGCTCGATGCCCGACACGCCATCTCCGTCACCGAACGCCAGCGCTACATTTTGCGCATTCGTACCCTCTCCAAGGCGGTGGCCGAAGCCTACTACGCAGCCCGCGAAGCGCTGGGCTTCCCGATGTGTAAGGAAAAGGTGTGAGCATGGTAACTGAGAACCTGTTGATTGAACTCGGCACCGAAGAGCTGCCACCGAAGGCACTTCGCAAGCTGGCGGAAGCCTTTGCCGAGAACTTTACCCAAGAATTGACCAAGGCCGAACTGGCCTTCGAGCGCGTCGAATGGTTTGCAGCGCCACGCCGTCTGGCACTCAAGGTGCATAAGCTAGCTGCAACCCAGCAAGACAAGCAGGTCGAAAAACGTGGTCCGGCCGTCAGTGCTGCCTTTGTTGATGGCAAGCCAACCCAGGCGGCTGTCGGCTGGGCCCGCTCCAATGGTATCGAAGTCGAGCAAGCCGATCGCCTGGTCACCGACAAGGGCGAGTGGCTGGTATTCCGTGCTACCGTGACCGGTCAACCGACGACCAGTCTGATCGCCACCATGACTGCCACCGCTTTGGCTGGTCTGCCAATTCCGAAACTGATGCGCTGGGGAGCCTCGCGCACCCAATTTGTCCGTCCGGTTCACACCCTGTGTCTGCTCTTCGGTGGCGATTTGGTGCCCGGTGAAGTCCTCGGCTTGCAATCGGCACGCATCATCCGGGGCCATCGTTTCATGGGCGAAGCCGAGTTCGAGATCGAGCATGCGGCTCAATATCCGGGCCTGCTAGAGACTCGCGGCAAGGTGATTGCCGATTTCGAGCGCCGCAAGGCGCTGATCAAGGCGGGAGCCGAGCAGGCGGCCGCCTCTCTGGGTGGTGTCGCTGATCTGGAAGAATCCTTGCTGGAGGAAGTGACCTCCCTAGTCGAATGGCCCGTGGTGCTGACCGCAGCCTTCGAAGAGAAATTCTTGGAAGTCCCTGCCGAAGCTCTGGTCTACACCATGAAGGGCGATCAGAAGTACTTCCCGGTCTATGACGCGGCCGGCAAACTGATGCCGAACTTCATTTTCGTCACCAATATCGAGTCCAAGGATCCGAGCCAAATCATCGGCGGTAACGAACGCGTGGTTCGCCCTCGTCTGTCTGATGCGGAATTCTTCTTCAAGACCGACAAGAAGCAACCACTAGCCGCTCGTCTGGAAAGTCTGGCTACTGTGCTGTTCCAGCAACAGCTCGGTACCCTGAAAGACAAGTCAGTACGCATCGCGGAACTGGCGGCTTTCATCGCCCCCCGGATTGGTGCGGATGTAGAACACGCAACCCGTGCGGGTCTGCTTTCCAAGTGCGATCTGATGACCAACATGGTGATGGAGTTTACCGACACCCAGGGCGTCATGGGCATGCACTATGCTCGCCACGATGGAGAAGCCGAAGACGTAGCCGTGGCACTGAATGAGCAATACATGCCGCGCTTCGCCGGTGATGCTCTGCCGGGTGGTCTGGTGGCCTGTGCCGTAGCCATTGCCGATAAGCTCGATTCTCTGGTCGGGATTTTTGGGATCGGTCAGGCACCCAAGGGCGATAAGGATCCGTTTGCCTTGCGTCGCGCGGCGATTGGTACCCTGCGTATTGCCGTTGAAAAGCAGCTGGATCTGGATCTGGCTGACTTGGTCGCCAAGGCCGCCGCGCTGTATGGCGACAAGCTGTCTAACGCCAAGGTCACCGACGAAGTCATCGACTTCATGCTGGCTCGCTTCCGCGCCGCCTATCAGGAAGAAGGGATTGACGTGGATGTGGTGCAAGCCGTCCTGGCTCGCCGTCCAACCCGTCCTGCCGATTTTGATCAACGGGTGAAGGCCGTGAGCCACTTCCGGACTCTGGATGCCGCCGATGCGCTGGCTGCCGCCAACAAGCGGGTTTCCAACATTCTGGCCAAGTTCGATGGCACGCTCAATCCAGCCGTCAATGAGGCCTTGTTGCAAGACGCGGCCGAGCAAGCGTTGGCTCGCCAGGTTGCCGAACTGGAACAGCAACTTGCGCCCGTCTTTGCCGCCGGTAATTACCAGCAGGCTCTGACTCGCCTGGCTAGCTTGCGTGAAGTGGTGGATACCTTCTTCAATGATGTGATGGTCATGGCTGACGATGAGGCGTTGAAGCTCAATCGTCTGACCCTGCTCTCTCGTCTGCGCAACCTGTTTCTCGAAGTGGCGGATATCTCTGTACTACAGAAGTAATCACCACCACAGCCACGCCAAAAGCCCGGATATTCCGGGCTTTTTTCTTGGTACTGATTCAACATTCCAGTCAACGCGCATTCACCAGACAAATCGACTATTCACACTCAATCGCTACGTTTCACGTGAAACAGCTTATTTGCCAAGGCAGGCTTGACTAATCACCCCAGCGCGTTAAAACAGATCCCCTCTTCTGGAATGATTAGGCAACTGCCCCTTTTTGCTGTTTGGATACCACCATGGACTTCTCGTTGTTTGGCCGTAAATTTACTCGTCACGCCGGTATCACCCAATTAATGGATGATTTGAATCAGGGCTTACTGGATCCGCAGGCCATCATGCTCGGTGGTGGCAATCCAGCCGCTATTCCAGCGATGCTGCAAGCCTTTCATGACGAAGCCAGCCAACAGCTAAACTCCGGCGAGCTGCTGAAATCGATGATCAATTACGATGGGCCGCAGGGCAAAGATAAATTCACCGCCGCATTGGCTGCATTGCTGCGCCAGGAATATGGCTGGGACATCAGCGCCAAAAATATTGCACTGACCAACGGTAGCCAGAATGCATTTTTTTATTTGTTCAACCTGCTGGCGGGTGAGTTCAGTGACGGCCGCAAGAAAAAAGTGCTATTCCCGCTGGCGCCCGAATATATCGGCTACGCCGACTCTGCATTAAGCGAGGAGATGTTCGTCGCCTGCAAACCGGCCATTACATTACTGGATAATGGTCTGTTCAAGTACAACGTCAATTTTGAAGCCCTAGAGATTGGCGATGACATCGGTCTAATCTGTGTGTCACGGCCGACCAACCCGACGGGAAATGTGCTGACCGATGAAGAGATCCGCCATCTGGATGAGCTGGCTCGCGCCAACGGGATACCGCTGCTCATCGACAACGCCTATGGCACGCCCTTTCCGAACATCATCTTCACCGAGGTCAAACCCTTCTGGAACAGCAACACCATACTCTGTATGAGCCTGTCCAAGTTGGGGTTGCCAGGAACTCGCTGTGGCATCGTCATCGGTCCCGAGACCTTAATCCAGGCCATCGGAAATTTGTCCGGCATTATCAATCTGGCACCCGGTGGTGTCGGCCCGACCATGGTGCAACGCTGGGTTGAGAACGGCGATATCATTCGCTTGAGTGAACAACACATCCGTCCCTTCTACGAGGCGAAAGCCCAGCAGGCGGTACAGTGGCTTCAGGAAGCGATTCCCCATCCCAAGCTGCGTATCCACAAGCCAGAGGGCGCACTCTTTCTCTGGCTGTGGTTTGAGGGGCTTCCTATTCATAGTCAGGAGCTGTATCAACGCCTGAAACAGCGTGGCTTGATCGTCGTTCCGGGTCACTACTTCTTTCCTGGCATTACCGATGCTACTTGGCAGCATCAATATGAATGTCTGCGACTGAACTATGCCCAGGATGCCGACAAGGTACAGAGCGGGATCGCTATTCTGGCCGAGGTATTAGCTGAAATTTGCTGAAATTAATGCTGAAGACCGCCTGACGCGAGCTGAACCAGTATGGTTTAGCGACTTGGTACGCAATTTGAATTGTCGCTCGAGCCGTTGCGTTGTAAAACTGAACAGGCGTGACACAATGGACTTTGTCATAACCGGATTGCCAAAACCTCATGTCGTATTCAGTCATTGTCTGTGATGATTCCCGCTTCGCCCGCCAGCAGCTGATCCGCGGTCTTCCCGCAGGGCTGGCGCGGGAAGTATTAAGCGCCTGCCAAGGCGAGGAAGCGTTGCAACTACTGCGTGCCGGTAAGGGCGAATTACTATTTCTAGATCTGAATATGCCAGGGCTGGATGGTTATCAGGTTCTGGAGGCCATCCGTGACGAAGGGTTGAACGTGCTGGTCATTGTGGTTTCCGGGGACATTCAGGCTCAGGCCCATCAGCGCATTCTCGAACTTGGGGCGCTGGCGTTCCTGCAGAAACCGCTAAATAACAGCCAACTGCTGCATTTGTTAGAACAGTTTGGACTGATGCCGGCCATCACGGATGCTCTCATCGCCCCACCACTGACGTCACCCCATGACTTTGCACCGGTCAGCTATCAGGAAAGCCTGCAAGAGATCGTCAATATCGCCATGGGACAGGCCGCACGCCAACTGGCTGACCTGCTGAACTTATTTATCCACTTACCCATCCCCAAGGTACAACTCTGCACCAGTCACCGCCTACACCGTCAAGTCGAAGAGTGGTTGGAGATGCCGGGGAACATGGTGGTGAGTCAGGGCTTTGTCGGCTCCAGCATCGCGGGTGAGTGTCTGATCCACTTCGCAGAGCAGGACATCAGCCGAATTGCCCCACTCCTCGGCTTCAATGAGCAAGATGAACTGGATCGCAAATCGCTGCTGATCGAACTCTCCAGTATGTTGGCGGGTACGCTGTTGTTGGGCTTGTCGGACTTGCTTGGCTTACGTTTCAGTCGCAGCCACCCGGCACTCATCAGCTTGGGCAGCGATAGCATACTGGCCCAGCAGGAACAGGCGCAGAAAATTCTCAGCGTGAGCCTGACCTATACCATACCGGCGCAACAAATCAGTTGTACCCTGTTGCTGCTGTTAACCGATACCTCCTTGTCGGCGCTTGAGCGTCGACTCAGCCTGATTGCCGAGTAATGTATGGATCTAATCGAACTAGATGACTTTCATTGGTTGATGGATATTCTACAGACCATAGATGTCGGCCTGGTGGTGATCGATCGCCAATATCAGGTGCAACTGTGGAACGGCTTTATGGAGAACCACAGTGGTCAACTCGCCAGCCATATCCGTGGCAATAATCTGCTGACCCAATTTCCAGACCTGCCCATCGCTTGGTTGCAACGCAAAGTCGAAGAGGTCTTTGCCCTGCATAGCCCTGTGTTCAGCTCTTGGGAACAACGGCCACGACTGTTTGATTTTGCCAGCACACGCCCCTTCACCAGTAACAGTGCGCTGATGTATCAGAATATCACCCTGATGCCGCTGGTTTCGCGTCATGGCCTCTGCAACCATATCTGTATCATCATTTATGACGTCACCGATGCAGCCATGGGGAAACAAGGGCTACAAGACGCCAATCAACAACTCAAGGCGCTCTCCATCACCGATCGATTAACCGGGCTCTACAACCGCGGTCATTGGGAAGAGTGCATGCGGCAGGAGTATCAGCGCCACTTCCGCAGTGGTTCGCCTGTGACCTTGTTGATGTTTGATATCGATTTTTTTAAGAAGATTAACGATGGCTATGGCCACCCGGCTGGCGATACGGTACTGCGGGATGTCGCTTCTATTCTGCGCCAACAACTGCGCGCTACCGATGTAGCAGGACGTTATGGTGGCGAGGAATTTGGGATCCTGCTATTGGACGCAGACAGTCAAACCGCTTGGCTGATCGCCGAACGTCTGCGGCAAGCAATTGCTCAGCATATTGTTCACCATGATAATCGGATGATCGAATTCACCATCAGTATTGGACTCGCCGTTCTCGATGCAACGACCACGACTCCAGCACAGTGGTTGGTACGGGCCGATGAGGCGCTCTATCACTCCAAGCGCACAGGCCGCAACCGTGTCACGATAGCAAATGGCCAGCAACATCCTATATTGCCCTCGGCTTTGGTGGATAGCCAAGCCGCCACTGCGGTTATAGCAGAATGATGCAACGATAACGTTTCATGTGAAACAAAAAAGCCAGTCATCGCTGACTGGCTTTTTTATTACTGATGACAAACCGCTATTAGTAATCCAGGTTAGCCACTCGCAGCGCGTTGGTTTCAATAAACTCACGCCGCGGCTCTACCACATCGCCCATCAGAGTGGCAAAGAGTTGATCGGCAGAGATAGCATCATCAATGGTGACACGCAACATGCGACGCGTAGATGGATCCATGGTGGTTTCCCACAACTGATCCGGGTTCATCTCGCCCAACCCTTTGTAGCGCTGGATATAGACGCCACGCTTACCCTCATCAACGAGCCAGCTGATGGCTTCATCAAAGCTAGCGACAGGTTTCACCTTCTCGCCACGCTTCACATAACCGCCCTCTTCCATCAGGTTAGCGATCTGGGAGCCCAGAGTGATGATCTGCTTGTACTCATTGGAATTGAGGAAATCGTAGCTCAGCAGGTATTTATGATCGATCCCGTGCTGACGCAGACTAACAACCGGTAAATACAACTGGCGCTCGACATTGTGCTCAACCGCGATGTTGAACTGGGAACCGTTGGTGCCCTGATCCAGCAACACCTGATGCAATTTGGTAACCCAAGCCTGGACCTGAGCTTCATCCTGTAGCAACTCAGGAGTGAGTGTCGGCTGATAGATCAGCTGGGTCAGAACGGCTTCTGGCAGGCGGCGAGATAAACGACCGATCAGGCTTTGTACCGCACGATACTGCAGCACCAAGCGCTCCAGCTGCTCACCGCCAATACCAGGAGCAGACTCATTGACGTGGATGGCGGCACCGTCCAACGCCAGCGTAGTCTGATACTGCACCAGTACATCTTCATCCTTGATGTACTGTTCCTGTTTACCCTTCTTAACCTTAAAGAGCGGAGGTTGGGCAATATAGATATAGCCACGCTCGATCAGTTCCGGCATCTGACGGTAAAAGAAGGTGAGCAGCAGGGTGCGAATGTGGGCACCATCCACGTCAGCATCCGTCATGATGATGATATTGTGGTAACGCGTTTTATCTGGATTGTACTCATCGCGTCCGATACCACAACCCAGGGCCGTGATCAGCGTAGCCACTTCCTGGGAGGAGAGCATCTTGTCAAACCGTGCTTTTTCCACGTTCAGGATCTTACCCTTCAGCGGCAGTATGGCCTGATTCTTACGGTTGCGCCCCTGTTTGGCGGAGCCACCCGCCGAGTCACCTTCCACGATATAGAGTTCAGAGAGTGCCGGGTCCCGCTCCTGGCAGTCAGCCAGTTTGCCAGGCAGGCCCGCCAGATCCAGGGCACCCTTACGGCGAGTCATTTCCCGCGCCTTACGCGCAGCTTCCCGTGCTCGTGCCGCATCGATGATCTTGCTGACCACCACCTTGGCATCACCCGGGTTTTCCAGCAGGTACTCGTCCAGCTTTTCGCCCATGCACTGCTCAACCGCGGTCTTCACTTCGGAGGAGACCAGCTTGTCCTTAGTCTGGGAGGAGAACTTGGGATCCGGAACTTTCACCGAGACGATAGCCGTCAGACCTTCACGAGCATCATCCCCGGAGGTCGCCGTCTTGGCCTTCTTGCTATACCCTTCCTTGTCCATGTAGTTGTTCAGGGTTCGGGTCAGCGCCGCACGGAAACCCGCCAGGTGGGTACCACCATCCCGCTGCGGGATGTTATTGGTAAAGCAGTAGACGTTCTCCTGATAGGCATCATTCCACTGCATCGCGACTTCAACGGAGATACCATCGTCACGCTCTTGGGTGAAGTAGAACACCTTAGGGTGGATCGGCGTCTTGTTCTGGTTCAAGTATTCCACGAACGCGCGGATACCGCCTTCATAGTGAAAGTGCTGCTCACGGTTATCCCGCTCATCCTCGAGGCGAATCGAAACACCCGAGTTGAGGAACGAGAGCTCACGCAGGCGCTTCGCCAGGATCTCGTAGTGGTATTCGATGTTGGTGAAGATGGTCGGGCTCGGCCAAAAGCGAATCTCAGTCCCGGTCTGATCCGAATCACCAATCTGCTTCAAAGGCGCTTCAGGGTCACCCAGATGGTAAGTCTGCTCATAGACATGGCCACCCCGTCGAATCGTCAGCAGCAGCTTATCCGAGAGCGCATTGACCACGGAGACACCTACACCATGCAGGCCACCGGAGACCTTATAGGAGTTATCATCAAACTTACCGCCGGCATGCAATACCGTCATGATAACTTCAGCCGCAGATATCCCCTCTTCTTCATGGATATCGACCGGTATGCCCCGCCCGTTATCGCGGACCGATACTGAGTTATCGGCATGGATTTTAACCAGGATATCACTGCAATAGCCGGCCAAGGCTTCATCGATGGAGTTATCGACCACCTCGAACACCATGTGGTGCAGGCCTGAGCCGTCATCGGTATCGCCGATGTACATGCCGGGACGCTTACGAACCGCATCCAACCCCTTCAATACCTTGATATTCGAAGAGTCGTAAGTGTTGTGTTCACTCATGTCTTACTCTCGCTCTCGTGCTTGATATTCGGTGATAGCGCCCTGTTCCACATGAAACAGATGGCACTCGAGTTCCGACATCATGTCGGCCAATGGCGCCTCATCAATCGCGGTGATGAAGACCTGGCTGGCGCACTGCTTTAACCGCTGTGCCAGCCGACGCCGTTTCTCCGAGTCGAGCTCGGAGGCAAAATCGTCGATCAAAAAGATACATTGCCGCTCACCCTGGCGATTCAGAAACAGTCCCTGAGCGAGCCGCATGGCGCAGACCAGCAACTTGAGCTGACCGCGTGACAACATATCTTGAACCGGCACACCATTAGCCTTCAGCCGCAGGTCTGCCTTATGGGGTCCGATGGCGGTATGACCCATCAGCCGGTCGCGCTCAAACCCCTCCTGTAACAATTCATCCAGTGGTCGCTGTCGATCCCAACCGGGATAAAACACAATCTTGAACTCGAATTCGGGTAAAAAATCTGCCGTAATTTCCTGCAGCAACGGCAGAATGGCCGCACAATAGCTGGCTCGATATTCCGCTAATTCCAACCCCAGACGCGCCAGTTCCTGATCCCAAAATGCCAGCGGTGCATAGCTCTGACTCTGGCGCAGCAGAGCGTTGCGTTGTTTCAACAAGCGCCGCACCCGAGCCCAGAGCGGGAAAAATCCCTGCTCCACGTGAAACACACCCCAGTCAATAAAAGACCGCCGCTGCTGCGGACCGCCCGTCAACAGACTAAAGCCTTCCGGGTGAATCAACTGTAATGGCACTATCTCGGCCAGTTGCGCCAGACGCTCGGCTGGCCGCCCAGCTAAGCGCAATTGGGTTTCCCCTGTCCGGCTTTTGGATAAGCCAATCGGAACCGCGGCATAGGGCTCTGACTCGACCTGAGCAAACAGGGTGAATGCTTTCTCGCCATGACCAATCACGCGACCGGCCAGATGGGTACGAAAAGAACGGCCAAGACCAAGATAGTGGATCGCTTCCAGCACGCTGGTTTTGCCGCTACCGTTACACCCCAACAAGACGTTGAGCCCCTTACCGGGGCTCAACTCTGCCTGTTGGATGTTCCGAAAATCCCGGATCTGTAACTTGAGCAATGCCATGGTTACAGCCGCATCGGCATCACCACATATAAGGCCGCATCGCTGCTGGCATCTTCCAGCAGAGCACTGCTGTTGGCATCGGTGAGACTGATTTTGATCTGTTCACATTTTAACGTATTCAGCACGTCCAGCACATAGGAGACATTGAATCCAATCTCCAATTCGGGACCTGGATAGGAGACATCCAGCAGCTCTTCCGCTTCTTCCTGCTCCGGATTGTTCGCCGTGATGCGTAACAGATTCGGTTGCAGGTTTAGACGAACGCCGCGCAACTTGTCGTTGGAGAGGATTGCCGCCCGAGCAAATGCCTGACGTAACCCTTCCCGATCCGCCAGCACGTACTTATCACTGTTGCGTGGCATCACACGGCGATAATCGGGGAAGCGCCCATCCACTAGTTTGGAGGTAAAAACAAAACCCTCCGACACGGCGCGCAGATTATTCCGCCCCATCTGCAAGCGGATTGGCTTATCTTCGTTCTCCAGCAAACGCACCAATTCCAGCACGCCTTTACGCGGCAGTATCAGTTGCTGCTCGGGTAATTCCTGAGTCACCACATCACGGCGACAAGTGGCCAAGCGGTGGCCATCAGTTGCCACGGTACGCAAGCTGCGGCCCGTGGCCTCAAACAACATGCCGTTCAGGTAGTAACGCACATCCTGACTGGCCATGGAAAACAGCGTCGATTCAATCAGACGCTTCAATTCCAGCTGGCTGATATCGAATTCCAGCAGGGACTCCCAATCTTCAATATTGGGAAACTCTTCGGCAGGTAGCGTCGACAAGGAGAAACGACTGCGACCGGAACGCAGGATCAGGCGATCGCCTTCCAGCACAAAATTGATAGGTGCCGATTCAGGCAAGCCGCGGCAGATATCGAGCAACTTGCGAGCCGGGACCGTGGTTTTACCCGGCTGGACTGTGCCTTCCAAGGCAACCCGTCCGATCATTTCAACCTCCAGATCGGTACCCGTCATCGATAACCGATCATCTTCAACAATCAATAACACGTTGGAGAGGATCGGCAGCGTTGGACGCCCGCCCAGGGAGCCAGACACTAGTTGAAGTGGACGCAATAGAGTCTCGCGACTGATAGCAAACTGCATCGAAGCTCTCCGTTATCTCAGGATGATAGGGTGCGGATCAGGTTGGAATAATCTTCTTTGATATCGTGACTCTCTTCCCGCAGCTCGGCGATTTTGCGACAGGCATGCAATACAGTCGTGTGGTCTCGACCGCCAAAGGCATCGCCAATCTCCGGCAAGCTATGGTTGGTCAACTCTTTGGCCAACGCCATGGCCAATTGCCGTGGCCGTGCCACCGAACGGGAGCGGCGCTTGGAGAGCAGATCAGCCACCTTGATTTTGTAATACTCGGCCACTGTCTTCTGGATATTGTCGATGGTTACCAGCTTCTCTTGCAACGCCAACAAATCACGCAGTGCTTCGCGCACGAAATCGATGTTAATGGCTCGTCCGGTAAAGTTGGCATTGGCGATGACCCGATTCAGGGCCCCTTCCAGCTCACGAACGTTTGAACGTAGACGTTTGGCAATAAAGAAGGCCACTTCATCCGGCAGATGGATCTTGCTCTCTTCCGCCTTGCGCATCAGGATCGCCACCCGGGTTTCCAGCTCCGGCGGCTCGATTGCCACCGTCAGGCCCCAGCCAAAGCGCGACTTCAGTCGATCCTCGACGCCATCGATCTCTTTGGGATAACGATCCGAGGTCAGAATGATCTGCTGATTGCCTTCCAGCAGCGCGTTGAAGGTATGAAAGAACTCCTCCTGCGAGCGCTCTTTATTGGCAAAGAACTGAATATCATCGATCAGCAGCGCATCGACACTGCGGTAATAGCGTTTGAATTCTTCGATGGCATTGGTCTGCAGCGCCTTGACCATGTCCTGCACAAAACGTTCGGAATGCATATAGACCACTTTGGCATCCGGATTGCGCTCCTTGATGGCATTGCCAACCGCATGCAGCAAGTGGGTCTTACCCAGACCAGTGCCGCCATACAAAAACAGCGGGTTGTAGGCGGTTCCCGGATTGTCGGCCACCTGACTGGCGGCAGCACGCGCCAACTGGTTGGACTTACCCTCGACAAAGTTCTCGAAGGTATAGGTCACGTTGACGTTGCTCTTGTGATTGATCTCGGGCTTGTTCTCGGAGGACTGCCCCCAGCTCGGACCACTCACAGCCGCGACGCGACCCTGTACCGGTTTATTCACAAGGGGAGCAGCCGCATGATTCCGACTGCCAATATCAAAACGCAAGACAGGTGCGTCGGATCCGCAAAATTCGGAGATCAAGCTGTTGATCCGGATCAGATACTTGTCGCGCACCCAATCCAGAATAAAGCGATTCGGGGCATAGAGAGTGAGCATCCTGTCGCTCAACTCCGCTTGTAACGGCCGGATCCACATGCTGAATTCTCCCGAAGGCAACTCATCTTGCAGCCGGTTCAGGCATTGCTGCCATAGCGAAGCTGTCACAGTACACTCCAAATAAAATAGGACGAACGAAGATCCGATATTCTACGTTTTTGGCCTCCGGATCGCTAGATCGAGCAACAGGATCTTGCCAAATTTGCGGCTTGACTTTTAGATCTCGTGTGAATAAAGAGGCGGGGTTCATGAACATTACCCACAACTTATCAACAGATTTAATCCACAAAAGCAAGAAATAGCACCACTTCCTGAACTAAAGAGTCTCTTTGGAATCCTAATGCCGTACAAATCATTGATTCGACGCTTTAGGGTGAAGAATCAAGCACCATCAACCGGATCCTGCACCTCGGTGCAGGCTGCAGATCTTGGTGTGACTGGCGGTTACCACGCCAACTTGCTATGCCACGCAGACACTCGGCACGCTGGCATGGATCCTATCGCTAGCAGCAACGGAAAAGAGAGCCGGATCCTGCGATCCTTGGCTTGTCTCTGCACCGCGACTGGGTATAATGCGTCACCCCGATCCGGGAGGATCCTTGGGGATGGGGTTCTTGCCTGCTCTGTTCGGGCAGATAAGGATGAACTCCCCGCCCCCGCAGATTGACGCAACCCTCGAATCTGTTTAGAATTCGGCCTCTTTTTATGGGGTCGCCCTACTCAGCATCGACTACGTCCATGTGTGGGACTATCCAAACTGTATAGTTAAATCAACGGATAATGCTATGAAACGTACTTTCAATCCTTCAGTACTGAAGCGCGCTCGTAACCACGGTTTCCGCAGCCGTATGGCCACCAAGAATGGCCGTCTGGTTCTGGCTCGCCGTCGCGCCAAGGGTCGTGCACGCCTGACCACTGTGAATGGCTAATCACACCTTCCCTCGGGAGTTACGTCTGTTAACTCCCGAACATTTCAAAAATGTCTTCAATGAGCCTGTACGGGCTGCCTCTCCTCATCTGACACTTCTTGCTAAAGCTAACACTCTCGGCCATCCGCGCCTGGGCCTTACTGTGCCCAAAAAAGCGTTGAAACGAGCGGTCTGGCGAAATCGCATCAAGCGTTTGACTCGGGAAAGTTTCCGTCACAAGCAGCATGAACTGCCTGCCATCGATATTGTCGTGATTGCCAAAGCCGGTATCGGCCAATTGAGCAATGCCGAAATTAGCCACCTGCTGGATAAGTTATGGCGCACCCTGTCACGCCGTTGCAATGGCTAGCCATTAAACTCATACGACTCTATCAGTGGTTCATCAGCCCGCTGTTGGGACCGCGTTGTCGCTTCCATCCCAGCTGTTCGCACTACACCATTGAAGCAATCTGCCTGCACGGTCTCATAAAAGGCATTTGGTTAGGCATCAAACGTCTATTAAAATGTCACCCCTTACACGCAGGGGGCTATGACCCGGTCCCGCAACCCAAGCCGAAGAAGCGAAGAAACTAACTATGGAATCTCAACGTAACCTACTTGTCATTGGATTGCTGGTTGTCAGCTTCCTGCTGTGGCAACAGTGGAATGCCGATAAGGCGCCCAAGCCGCAGACCGTGGCCGTGACTCAAACCGATTCGTCCGTGCCTGCAGCCTCGAACGCAACCGATGTCCCTGGCGAAAAAGCCCAGACCAGCACCCGTCAACTGATCAAGTTGAGCTCCGATCAACTGGAACTGCTGGTGGATACCCAGGGCGGTGATATCGTGGACGCCAAGTTGCTGCAACATACCGTGGCGCAAGACTCCAACGACCCATTCCCGCTGCTGATGGATAAGCCGGGTCGTCTGTATGTCGCTCAAAGTGGCCTGATTGGCCGTGATGGTCCGGACAGCCGTCCTGAAGGTCGCCCCAGCTACACCAGCGCACAAACCGAATACAAACTGGTTGAAGGCCAGGACAAACTGGTTGTTCCTCTGACTTGGACTAGTCCGGAAGGCGTGACCTTCACCAAGGAATTCGTGCTGACCCGTGGCAAATACACCATTGGTGTGGACTACCAGGTAACCAACAGCAGCACCAAGCCGCTGGAGTTGCAATTCTATGGTCAACTGAAACAGACCATTGCCGCCCCTGAAGATCAGCAGAGCCATGCTCTGATGGCCAGCGCCTACCGGGGTGCCGCCTACTCGACCACTGATATCCGCTATCAGAAAGAAACCTTCGACAACATGAAGGAAACCAGCCTGAACACCAGCACCACAGGTGGCTGGGTTGGTATGCTGCAGCACTATTTTGTGACGGCCTGGACTGGCGATACCGCCGGTCAAAATCAGCTCTATAGTCGTGTAGTGGCCAATGGCCAGGAAGCGATCATTGGTCTGAAAGAACCAGTCACCAATGTTGCACCGGGCGCAGCTGTCACCTTGGGCTCCACCCTGTGGATCGGCCCGAAACTGCAAGATGAAATGGCAACCGTCGCCAAGCACCTCGATCTGACGGTTGACTACGGCTATCTCTGGTTCATCGCCCAACCGCTGTTCCAACTGCTGCAGTTCCTGCATGGTCTGGTTAGCAACTGGGGCGTGGCCATTATCCTGATCACCCTGATTGTGCGCGGCGGTATGTACCCGCTGACCAAGGCGCAGTACACCTCGATGGCCAAGATGCGCATGCTGCAGCCCAAGCTGACGGCACTGCGTGAGCGCTTCGGTGACGATCGCCAGAAGATGTCCCAGGCGATGATGGAGCTGTACAAGCAGGAGAAGGTCAACCCGCTCGGTGGCTGCTTCCCGATCCTGATCCAGATGCCGATCTTCATCGCCCTGTACTGGACGCTGATGGAGTCCGTCGAACTGCGTCATGCACCGTTTGCCCTGTGGCTGACTGACTTGTCGGTCAAGGACCCCTACTATGTGCTGCCGCTGCTGATGGGCGCCACCATGTGGTGGATCCAGAAGATGAGCCCGACCACGGTCACCGACCCGATGCAGCAGAAGGTGATGCAGTTCATGCCGATCATCTTCACCTTCATGTTCCTCTGGTTCCCGTCCGGTCTGACTCTGTACTGGTTGGTTTCCAACATTGTCACCATCATCCAGCAGACCATGATTTACCGTCAGCTGGAGAAGAAGGGTCTGCACAGTCGCGAGAAGAAATAAGTTCCGACCTTCAGATAAAGAATAAGGCGACCTACGGGTCGCCTTTTTTATTACAATGAGCCCAATCCCCGAGTACGAGAAGCACAGCCTCATGTTCAACACTGACACTATTGTGGCGCAAGCCACCCCTCCTGGCCGCGGTGGCGTAGGCATACTACGGGTTTCCGGACCACTGTGTGACACAGTGGCGACCGCCGTACTCGGTAAACTGCCCCGTGTTCGTTATGCGGAATACCTGCCGTTTCTGGATGACCATGGCCGGGTGCTGGATCAGGGCATAGCCCTGTTGTTCAAGGCCCCCAACAGCTTCACTGGCGAAGATGTGCTGGAGTTGCAAGGCCATGGTGGCCCGGTCGTGATGGACATGCTGCTGCGACGGATCCTACAGCTTCCCGGTGTCAGAACCGCCCGTCCGGGGGAGTTCTCCGAGCGCGCCTTCTTGAACGACAAGCTGGACTTGGCACAAGCCGAAGCCATCGCCGATCTGATTGAAGCCACCAGCGAGCAGGCCGCCCGTTCAGCCCTGCACTCGCTGCAAGGGGAATTCTCCCGGCGCATTACCGCACTGGTCGAGGATGTGACGCGATTGCGCATCTATGTCGAGGCGGCCATCGACTTTCCCGAGGAGGAGATCGATTTCCTCTCCGATGGCAAGGTGGCGCGCGATCTCTATGCCATCATTGACGATCTGGCCGCCGTACAGAACGAGGCGAAACAGGGAGCCATACTGCGCGAGGGGATGAAGGTGGTGATTGCCGGGCGCCCCAATGCCGGTAAATCCAGCCTGCTCAACGCCCTGGCAGGCCGCGAATCGGCCATCGTCACCGAAATCGCCGGTACCACCCGGGATGTGCTGCGTGAACATATCCATATCGATGGTATGCCGTTGCATATCATCGACACCGCCGGTCTGCGCGAGACCGAAGACGCCGTCGAAAAAATTGGTATCGAGCGCGCCTGGGCCGAGATTATCCAGGCGGATCGGGTGCTGTTTATGGTCGATGGCACCACCACATCCGCCGTTGATCCCCACGAAATCTGGCCCGACTTTATCGACCGCTTACCACCGCAACTCGGGCTGACCGTGATCCGTAACAAAGCGGATCTGACCGGCGAGATGCTAACCACCACCGAAGAGCAGGGCCACCCGGTTTTTCGTATCTCGGCCAAGAATAACCTCGGCCTCGAGGCGCTCCGTGAACACCTCAAACAGTGCATGGGCTATCAGAGCAATGTGGAAGGTGGCTTCATGGCCCGCCGCCGCCATCTGGAGGCCATTGCCCAGGCCGAGGAACACCTGCAATTGGCCAAGGTTCAGCTGGAGGTTTACGCCGCAGGCGAGCTGGTAGCTGAGGAGCTCCGACTGGTGCAAGAATATCTGAGCGAAATTACCGGCGCCTTCAGCTCCGATGATCTGTTAGGCCGGATTTTCAGCTCGTTCTGCATCGGCAAATAAGGTTGTTCCCTCCGCGACACTCATACTCTCTCGGCAATCTGACTCTGAAGTAGGGCTAAGCCGGATTACGGTCATCGACCAACGAATGTTGGTGGGATCGCAATCCGGCTGTCGCGGCATGCCGAATTTCACGCCCTTGGAAAACTCTGTTCTACGCTATAAGAGGCATGGCACGGGAGATTTCTATGACACACCAATCCACACATGACTCGCATTTGCTGCACATCCGCCTGGATGCCCAGCGTCGAGCGCTACAGATGGCCAGTCTCAGTCAGGATGATTACCGCCGCATTCTGCGTCTGCTGCAACTGCTCAGTGATGCCGAATGCGCCTGGATCAGCCTGTTGAGCGAAGATCAGGATCAATTACTGGAAGGGCTGGATATTCCGGCTGGCTTTCCACCTTCCATTGCGCAACGAGTGATTGCCGGTGAGGGCCTGTTCGAATGCAGCTCGGCGGACTGCGATCCCCAGCTTCGCAGCCATCTGTGGTGCAGCGAACATGAACTGGGATGGCTGGCGGCGTATCCTCTGCACAGCCCCGAGGGACATGCCATGGGCATGGTAGCCGTGGCTGCGCGCGAGCCTCGTAGCCTGGATATCCGACAACGACTGGCGCTGGTCGATCTGGTCAATTTATTGGAAGTCGAAATGCGGCTGCGCTTTCTACTGGCCAGCCAACCCCAAGCGCTGCGCAAACAAATGAATTCCATCTCGCTAGCCAACCAGCAGGGGGGCGGCAAGCTGCTGGATCCCGCCGAAATCGCTGATCTGCTGCACTGCAGTTATACCCGCTGCCGGTTGGAAGGCCGAGCCTATGCCTTGGCGCTGGTGGAGCTGGATCCCCTTGCCACACAGACGCTAACTCCTCAGCAGATTGAAGAATTACAACTGGCTGCCGCCAGCCGACTACAACGCAACCTGCGCCTAGGCGATCTACTCGGGCTGTGGCATCAGGGTCGGTTATTGGTGCTGCTGCCCGGCGTCGAGAGTGAAGAGCTGTTTGGTGTGGGTGACAAGCTGGTGCATTCACTGGACGATGTGGTGGATCTGGAGTCGCGCAGCCTGTCGTTAACGGCCTCCATCGGCGTGGTCGGCATCCAACTGCTCAAGGAGCGCCTGGATCTGGAGCTGGTACTGCACGCCGCAGGGGAAGCATTAGGCCAGGCCATTTTGGCAGGTCGCAATCGGGTACGGATCCAACAACTGACCCAAGACTCACGCTAGCTTGCGAAGGGATAGCGGCAGACTAATCCGCTATCCCTTCGCCGTTCTGCAGTGGCCGAGTTTGCTGCCGCCATTCGCCCGGGGTGCCCGTTCTGTGTCGATGCCAGACCCGCCGCAACTGATGGGCATCCCCCAGCCCCACCCGCTCGGCAACCTGATCCAACGTCATCCCCTGCTGCTGTAGCAGCGAACTGGCCAGCGCCAGGCGCAGCTCATTCTGATAGTGCGTCAGGGTAATGCCAGTCTGCTCGCGAAAAACTCGGGTCAGATGGCGCGCAGTGACACAGGCAATCGCCGCCAATTGATCCAGGGTCCATCCCAGTTCGGGCTCCTGACTGATGGCATCCTGTACCCGATGCACCGCTGGATGCAGGTGATTGCGCCAGGCCAGCCAGGGCGAAAACTGGCTTTCAGCACCATTGCGCCGCACAAACACCACCATATTTCGCGCGACCTGGGCGGCACACTGCGCCGAGGTCAATCGCTCGAGCAGGCTTAAGGCCAGATCGATGCCTGAAGTGACACCCGCACTACTCCAAAGCCTCCCATCCTGCACAAACAAACGGTTCTCCAGCACCCGTGACGAAGGGGATAACTCCGCCAGTTGGCCACTGTGACTATGATGGGTGGTACAGCTATGTCCGGCCAATAATCCGGCTTTCGCGGCGATCAGACTGCCGGCACAGATAGTCACCAGCAGCTCCGGCTGTTGACCAATCCGGCTGAGCCAAGCTAAAAGTTGCTGCATGGCTGGATTTTGCCAATCCGGCTCATGACCGGCGATGCCCGGGATCAGCAGCAGCGAGTCCGGCGGCAAGGTCTCCGGCAGCGTCGAGGCCAGCAGTGGTAAACCAATGGCGCTGGTCACCGGGCTTTGCGCCGCCACAAAGTGCAATTCGAAGCGCCGTTGTTGTTGATAACGATTGGCGAAGTAGAACACTTCGGCAGGCCCGGTGGCATCCAGCAGCAAGAGATCGGGCGGCAGCAGGATATAGACAGGGCTCAACCGAGCGGAATCAGCCATGGCGGTGCACCCACAAGCGCCAGCGCGGCCAGAACAGATTAACCAGCAGGCCCGCCAGTACCAGTGCTATCCCGCACCATTGTACCCCTTGCAAGCGCTCATCCAGCAGCACTCGAGCAGCGAGCAAGCCAACTACCGGGACCAGAAGCGTTAGCGGCGCCACCTCGGCGACCGGATAACGTTGCAGTAGTCGCCCCCAAATCACATAACCGACTATGGTGGCGATCAGTGCCAGATAGCCAATCGCCAATACACTCGAGGTCGAAAGATGCTGCAGGCTGCCGACTACCCGGCTCGGCCCCTCCAACCAGAGCGAAGCGGCCAGAAACGGCAACGGCGGCACCAGAGCCCCCCAGACCACCAGCCCGAGCAGATCGACGGGGCCAGATTGGCTGATCCGGCGAGTGACAATATTGCCCAGCCCCCAGCAGGCTGCGGCCCCCAGCGTCAGCACAAACCCCAGCAACGTCATGCCACCAGCCTGCTGTTGCGTGGCCAGCACCAGTAATCCGATCCCGGCCAATCCCAGCGCAGCCGGTTGATGTCGCTGCCAACGCTCCCCCAACAACACAGCACCGAAGAGTAGGGTGAAAATCATCTGGGATTGCAGAACCAGGGAGGCCACACCGGCCGGCATCCCCACTCGCATGGCACTAAAGAGCAGCGCAAACTGGCCAAAACTGATGGTCAAACCATAGGCCAACAACCAGCGTAACGGGATGCGCGGACGAGGCACAAAGAATACGGCGGGCAAGGCCACCAGCAAAAAGCGCAGCGCACCAAGCAGCAGAGGGGGGACGTCCACCAAGCCGACATGGATGACGACGAAATTCACGCCCCAGACCAGGACTACCAGCAGAGCCCATCCCCAATCGACAACACGCATCAACACGCCTCCGGCTTATCCGCCAAAAATTCGGGGACCGAACGGATACGGGCAAAACGCCAGGCCAGCACCAGCTCGGTCCGCTCCTTGATCTGCGCGGCAGTATATGAAATACCACTGTGTGGATGAGTCATGGCAAAGGTCAAGGTTGCATCACTGAAAAAATCGATACTAAAACCAAGATCCGAACCGTGGCGAGCCGTGGTTTCACAGCATTGCTCGGTACGCAGCCCGGATATCAGTAATTGTTGAATATTCTGACCGATCAACCAATCCAGCAGCGGAGTACCCGCCAAAGCACTGTGTCTGTGCTTGTGGATCACCAGATCCGGGGAAATATCAATCTCGTCCAACGTGGTCACCAGCCCCTGACGCGGATCGAACGGACCATCATCTGTAGTCTGGTGAAACACCTGCACCACCGGAATGCCTCGCGCCACACAACCATCGATTAACTGTTGCTGTGCCTGCTGCCAACTGGCGACATCCAGATCACTCCAGAATGGACGGGCTTTGAAGGACTTCTGAATATCAATAACAAGCAGGGCGCATTTCATGGGGCATCTCCATTATTCGTTGGTATACAGAGGATGTTATGCCAAGGTTCACCCCTGAGGCAGAGCAGTAACAGTCAGATAGCCGTACAAAAAAGGACATCGATTATCACGAAAACAGGAACCCGTTACTGTCTATTCCAGGCTACTCTCACGAGCTGATGCGGGAATCGGGGCATAGTGGATCAGATCGTGAAAACAGGCTGGCTGATCTCCCAAATTTCGATAGCCGTGAGCTTGATCGGCACGAAAGCGCAACACATCGCCGCACGCCAGAGGCTGCCAGGCCTCCTGCAGCCACACGGCCATCTGGCCACTGAGCAGGATCACCAGCTCTATTGATCCCTCTTCATGAGGTACCGAGTGATATTCACAGCCCACCGGCAACTCCACCCGCAATAACTCGTAACCCAGCGCCGGTTCGAACGGTAGCAGAGTGGTAACCCGGATCCCCTCGGCCATGACCCGGGATTGTTCCGGCTGCGGACCGCGATAGAACCCGGGCAATGCCGCAGCCGGGGAGGATAGATCGGCCATAAAGTAGGAAAAGGGTACGTGGAAACCGCCAGCAATCCTCCACAGCGTCACCACCGTCGGACTGGATTCGCCCCGTTCGATCTGGCCGAGCATGGCTTTACTCACACCACAGGCCTGTGCCGCCTGATCCAGACTCCAACCACGTTGTTGGCGTAGCTGCTTGAGT
This sequence comes from Pseudaeromonas pectinilytica, assembly GCF_054780855.1. NCBI lineage: Bacteria > Pseudomonadati > Pseudomonadota > Gammaproteobacteria > Aeromonadales > Aeromonadaceae > Pseudaeromonas > Pseudaeromonas pectinilytica. The sequence continues at coordinate 13,997 of NZ_BAAGVN010000351.1, read as the reverse complement.
GCCAGCCCGACTTGTTGATTGATCTGCTCCATGTCCACTCCCCAATACTGCACCTTGTACGTTATAGCGCACACTGCTAGCATGCCATTGTGCGCTATAACGCACAACCCACACCAGCAGTTCCCACCGGCATCGACAGGAGTCAGCCCATGTCCCTTCTTGCATCCCTGCAGTCGTCCCTGCGTTTGCTGCGCCCACACCATCTGAGCAGTGGTCTGATTGCCGTGCTGGTTGGCTACACCAGTTCGGCGGTGATCATCTTCCAGGCCGCTGCCAGTGCCGGTGCCACGGCGGCACAACTCGGCTCCTGGCTGACCGTGTTGGGGCTCGGTATGGGAGTGACCACACTGGGACTGTCACTCTATTACCGGATCCCGATCCTCACCGCCTGGTCGACACCGGGTGCCGCACTACTGATATCCAGTCTAGCGGGCGTACCCATGGCCGAGGCGATCGGGGCTTTTCTTTGCTCCTCACTGCTGCTGCTGATCTGTGGCTTCAGCGGCCTATTTGCCCGCATCATGCATCGACTGCCCTTGCATCTGGCCAATGCCATGCTGGCTGGCGTGCTACTGCGATTTGGCCTCGACTTGTTTCATGCTTTCCAGCTCCAGCCTCTGCTGGTAGGCATCATGGGCATGAGCTTCTTGTGTCTCAAACCCCTGATGCCGCGCTATACGTTGGCGCTCACCTTGCTGTTCGGTATGGTCGTCGCCTGGCAACTGGATCTGCTGCATCTGAATAGTATTGAGCCGACCGCAGTACAGCTGGTCTGGACCACGCCCCAGTTCTCGCTACACAGTCTGTTGGGCATAGCTCTGCCGCTATTTCTGGTCACCATGAGTTCGCAAAATCTGCCCGGAGTCGCGGTGCTGCGAGCCCACGATTATCACCCACCCGTATCCCCACTGGTGGGCTGGACCGGCCTGACCGGTGCCTTGCTGGCTCCCTTTGGCTGCTACGCACTGAATCTAGCCGCCATCACAGCCGCGTTGTGTATGAGCAAGGAGGCCGATCCACAGCCCGAGCGCCGCTATCTGGCCGCCTGTTGTGCCGGTTTTTTATATCTGCTGACCGGATTACTCGGCGCGACCGTGGCTAGCCTATTTGCCGCCCTACCCCAGGCGCTCATCATGGCCATCGCCGGTTTGGCTCTGCTGGGGACCCTGGGCCACAGCTTGCATCAAGCACTGCAACCCGATCTGGATCGGGAAGCCGCCATCATCACTTTTCTGGTCACCGCGTCGGGCGTCACTGGCTTTGGCATTGGCTCGGCGTTCTGGGGCTTACTGGCTGGAGGTCTGGCGTTGACGTTGCGGGCCGATCGTCTGCAACGCTGGTTGCGGCGGGCACAAGGCAGAGCATAGAAGGTCTACATCAGGAACCGGGTGGTACTCGGAAAAGCAACATGGGCCCGTAGGCCCATGTGCTGATTACTTCGCGGTGAGAGTAGGTTGAAGCTCCTGCGCCAACTGCTTTACTTCGGTTTGCCAGCCCTCGCGCAAGGCCCGCACCAGAGCCGGGTAACCATCCTCGCCCAGCGGTATCTGTCTTTGGAAGGATTGGCTGTAAATCAGCTCATCACGCCGTAAAATCCAGCGGCCAGCGACTATGGCCTGACCGTCGAAACGCCCCTGAAAGGCGGTCATATTCACCGCCAGATGCCAGCTATTGGCATTAGCTCTCTCACCCTCCAGCACCTGAACCTGCTGCAACTGCCGGGATAGGCTCTGCACCAGACTGCGAGTCAGCTGTTTGTCCAACGCCTCGGCCCAGCGCGCCTGGTTGGCGGTCACGATTTGGACGTCATCCTGTTGAAAGGCGATACCCAAATCATTCAGATATTCCGGCAACTGCACCCGATCGACAACCAGCATAGGACCGGTCGTCACTTGTCGGGATGGGGCCTGATCGCCAGGCAGGCTCAGCACGTAATAGGCAGGAGCAACCGTGCTTGAGCAAGCCGTCAGCAACCATAACCCGAGAGAACAACACAGAAGACGAATCAATTGGCACTCCTTGGTACAGGATCATCCGCCGGGATCTGATTGAAAATCAGCGAATTGGGTTTTTCATTAACCTTACGGGCCGCAGGCTTCAATTCCCGCAACAGACTATTCAGCGATTCCACCGAGCGATTCAGATCGCCATACACAGGCGAATCACTGGAGAACGAACGTAGCGTCTTCTGCAATTCCTGCATCGCCTTGGTCAGCTCGGCAGGTAACTGCTGGGCACCGGGCTGCGCCGCCAACTTGTTCATATTACTGCTGAGTTCCCGCATGGCGGCAAAGCTCTGTTTGCTCTCCTTGAGCATGGCATCCAGGTTGCTCAGGGTCTGCTCGAGTGGCAGTTCGTTAAACTTGGTCAGCAGACGGTTGGCCTGCTGCTCCATCCGAGCCAGACCTCCGGCCACTGTCGGTATAGTGTGATACGAGCCGAAACGGCCATACCCCGCCGAGGCCGGACTATCGGGAACGGAATTGAAATCAACATACAGGGCACCAGTCAGCAGGCTTCCCGTCTTCAAGGTCGCCCGCAAACCCTTGCGGATCTGCTGCTCGATATCTCGCGACAGCTGACTCAAAGCCCGATCGCCACCCTCTTCATCAAAGCGATCCTGTTCGATGCGGATCAGCACCGGGATCAGGCCAGAATTGCGCCCCAGCAACTCCACATCGCCGAGTTGAAATGGTACTTCCATCACGGTGCCGATGCGGATCCCACGGTATTCAACCGGCGCACCACTGCTCAAGCCACGCACCGAGTCATTGAACAGCAGCACATAATCCAGATAGCGCTCATAGTAGCGATTGCGACTGCTGCTTTCGTCGGCATACAGGGTGAATTGCTGACCACTGGCCGCTGACTTGCCAAGCCCCCAACCCTTCGGCACATCGAAGCTGACCCCGCCCTTGATCAGGTTTTCCAGCGAGCCGGTTTCGAATTTCATGCCTTCGGCCGAGGCCTCGAATCGCACGCCGCCATTCATCCAGAAACGGACATTACTGGTGACCAGGCCATCATAGGGTGCGGTGATGAACAGTTGATATTCCATCTGCCGACTGCCGGTCGAAAAGTGACTCTGCTCCACCCGCCCTACGGTAAATCCGCGATACATGACCGGATCCCCGATATTCAGGCCCCGACTCTGCTCGCTGGTCAAACGGATCCGCAATCCTTTCTCATCGGGTTGGGCCACCGGCGCCGTATCCTGGACTACAAATTTTTCCCGGTATTTATTGCTCTTGCCGGGCAGCAGCTCGATATAGGACCCTGAGAGCAGAGTCCCCAAGCCAGAGATCCCCTGGCGTTCAATACGTGGCTTCACCACCCACCACTGGCTATCCTGCCGCAACAACTCTTCGGTATCGACCGCCATACGAGCCGTGATGATGACATGGGTCAAATCCTCACTGAGTTTCACCGTCTGCACCATGCCAACCTCGACGCTGCGCGCCTTGATCATGGTCTTACCCGCGACAATGCCCTCCGCGTTGCTCATGGTGAGAACCACCAGCGGTCCCTGATTGGAGAAGGATACGTATACCAGCCACAGACCGATCAGGGCCGCAGTGATAGGAACCATCCAGATAGGTGAGATGTAACGCAAGTTACGGATCCGGGCTTTGGCCGGGGAGAGAGCATCGGTCACGTCTATGCATCCTTGTTCGCTAACGATCGGCTCACTGGAATCAAGCAGCCAGATAAGCAAGGCCACCATGATCCGTTATCTATCGCCTGCTCACAAGTCCAACAACCGCATCAGTTTCAATTTCCTGAACAGTCATTTTTCGGTATATATGGCGTGATTTTTATCACACACAGGTAGTTTTGATGAAGCAACCAACCATTTTGCTCACCGCGCTTTGTATCGCTATCGGTGGCAGCGCCTGCACCACCATCAACCCTTACAGCGGTGAAGAACAGACCTCCAATGCCGTCAAAGGCGGCGCCATGGGGGCCGCCGCCGGAGCTCTGGTCGGCGTGCTCTCTTCGTCGAAAAAAGATCGCGGCAAAGGAGCCTTAATCGGCGCGGCATCCGGCGCCGCACTAGGCGGCGGTATCGGCTACTACATGGATGTCCAGGAAGCCAAACTACGGCAGAAGATGAAAGGAACCGGCGTATCAGTTACCCGCAGTGGTGATCAGATCATCCTGAATATGCCGAATAACGTGACCTTCGATAGCAATGCCAGTCAGTTGAAACCTGCAGGCGCCACGACCCTGCAGGGTGTGGCCATGGTGCTTAAAGAGTATGAAAACACCCATATCAATGTGCTGGGTCATACCGATAGCAGCGGTAGCCGCGATCTCAATATGCGCTTGTCACAGCAGCGCGCCGAGAGCGTCGGCACCGCACTGATCACCATGGGCGTGGATGGCAGTCGCCTGAATATGAGTGGCGTCGGCCCGGATCAACCGGTAGCCAGCAACAGCACCGCTGAGGGTAAGGCCCAGAATCGTCGCGTCACATTGACACTGACCCCAACCCAGAGTTAACCGCGCAGTGGATTTTCATTAAAGAAAAACGGCCCATTCAGGGCCGTTTCTATCGATCTCATGCCATGGATTAGCAGCTCGGACCCTCGATACTCACGCTCTTCGCCTCGGCATCCGCACCAGACAGCACCTCAGGTTTATTCACCCAGTTACGCAGCAAGGTATAGAACAACGACAAGAGTGTTGGCCCGAGGAATACCCCAAGCATGCCGAAGGCAATGGCCCCGCCAATGACCCCGAACAGGATCAAGGACAAGGGAAGCGGACTGTTCCGGCCAATGACCAACGACTTGACCACATTATCAATCGTGCCGACAACAAACATAAACCAGGCCACTAGGAAACCGGCCCAGACCATCTCGCCCTGCTTGAACAACCAATAGGCGGCAATAAAGCCAATCAAGGGCGGGCCACCAGGAATCACTGAGACCAGGCAAACCAACAGACCCAGGCTCAGGGCATTCGGCACACCCGCAATGGCTAGCCCAAACCAGGCCAGAGCACCTTGTGCCACAGCGGCGCCGATGAAACCATAGACCACACCGCGGATCGTGCTATTGCTGATCCGCAGTAGATTTTCGCCCGCAGGTCCTGCCACCTTGTGGCTAAACGCTATAACCCAGCGGTGCAGGGTCTCACCCTCGGCATACAGCACCCCGGCAATGACAATACTCAGCAGCAACATCAGCAATCCGCCGCCGAGTGCGCCCGCCATGCTCAACATGATCTTGGCCGCAGGCCCCACCATGCCCTTGAGCTGAGCCAGGATCTGATAATCCTGATTTTGCAGGGCCAGCCACTGCTCGGCAGCCCACTCGCCGATCAGCGGCAGTCCCGAGATCCAGTTCGGCAATTCGGGAAGTCCCGCCTGCACCTGCTCGGGAATGGTGCGCGCCAGATGGGTCAGTTGCTGGGCAAAATCAACCGATGCAACCAGCAGAGGCACCAGCACGAACAGCAATAGCGCCGACACAATCAGGGTTGCCGCCAGGGTATCGCGCCCCCCCAGTCGCAGGGAGAGCCACTGAAATGGCCCCCAGGTCGCTGAGACCAGAATGACCGCCCAGATGATGGCGGCCAGAAAGGGGGCCATGATGGCCAGCACGGCCAGAATGATGGCGATCAGCAGCGCCAATCCCAGCAGAGGTTGCACTATGGTACTCAGACGCATCGTTCTATCCCTTGATGATGAAATTAGACACCTGAAATTCCCTATGAAGGAAGCAACTCAGGTTCCTGCTTATTCCTGTCCGGCCAACGGACTTGCGAAAGCAACATCCCCGCCAACATCAGACCACACCCGAACCAGGCCCGCAGTGTCAGCGTCTCGTCTAGCAACCAGACGCCACCGAGCACGGCAAACACCGATTCCAGGCTCAGTATAATGGCAGCATGGGCCGGATTGGCACTCTTTTGTCCCACCACTTGCAACGTATAAGCCACGCCAACACTCACCAGGCCGGCATAGAGAATCGGCTGCCAGCCTGCCAATATGGCTGGCAGGGTCGGAGTTTCAATCAGCAAGGAGACACCCAGACTCAAGAGACCGCAGACCATAAATTGGACTGCCGAAAGCTTGAGAGGGCTCACGCGACCACTGAAGTGATCGATCAACAGAATATGGATGGCCCAGAACAGAGCACCAATGAATTGCAGCATATCGCCAAATGACATGCTGAAGTCATCGTTAATACTGAGCAGATAGAGACCGATGACGGCCAAGATGGCCCCCAGCCAGGTCGTGATACCCGTGGTGTGCTTCAGCAGCAATCCGAAAATAGGCACCAGGATCAGATACAGGCCGGTGATAAATCCAGCCTTGGCCGCCGTCGTATACAGCAAACCGACCTGCTGCAAGCTTGCCGCGATGAACAGCACAGCCCCGGCGAGCACACCCGCCAGCGGAAGTGAGCTCTCACCATAAAGCTGTGACGTGCGGCGACGCGAAAACCACCAGATCAACGGCAGCAAAGAACAGCTACCCAGTAAAAACCGAACCCCGTTAAACGCAAAAGGTTCGAGAAAATTCATTCCCAGACGCTGAGCAACAAAGCCGAAACCCCAAATCGCGGCGGCAGCTAATAACATGATATTGGCTTGCATAATAGAAAACTCGTGATGGCAATCGATAGCCCGATGGGCGAGCCATTATAGCCGATAAAACAGGCATCCCTATATCCATCAGATGCTGGTCAGCCGAATCGGGATCTTGTATAACCAGCGCCATCCCAGAGACCCGAAATGGAGCCAAACATGTCAGCCAATCCCAAACGATGGGACATTTTTTGTAACGTGGTCGATAACTATGGCGACATCGGAGTGACCTGGCGTCTAGCCCGGCAACTGGTCGACGAGTTTGGCCAGCGAGTCTGCTTATGGGTCGATGATCTGGCCAGTTTTGCCCGGATCTGTCCACAATTGCGACTCGATCAGGCTCGTCAGCAGTGTCAGGGGGTCGATATCGCCCATTGGGATGCCGATTTTTCAGCATCGTGGCAACCCGGCGATCGGGTCATCGAGGCATTTGCCTGCGAACTACCAGAGTTAGCGAAACAGCGCATGGCCCAATGTCAACCAGCCCCGTTGTGGCTGAATCTGGAATATCTGAGTGCCGAATCCTGGATCGACGAATGTCATGGTCTGCCCTCGCTCCAGTTAAATGGCCTGCAGAAGTATTTCTACTTTCCCGGGTTCACCCAGCGCAGCGGTGGCGTGATTTGTGAGCATTCACTCGCGGATCAACGTCAGCAATGGCAGAGGGATCCTCAATCTCGACATCAGCTGTTTGCCAGTTTTGGACTTCCACCCCAAGAGGAACAGACGCAGTATATCAGCCTGTTTACCTATGAAAGTGCAGCGCTACCGGCTCTGCTTACCCATTGGCGGGATAGCAATAAACCGATCTGCTGCCTGATCCCGCAGGGGCGGATCTTGAATTCAGTCGCCTCTTGGTTGGATCAACCCCTTGAAGCAATTACTCCCGGTTATTACCGGCAACAAGGATCCCTGGCGATCCTGATCCTGCCGATGACCGATCAGGCGGGATACGATCGTCTGCTCTGGAGTTGTGATGTCAACTGGGTGCGGGGCGAAGATTCCTTCCTGAGAGCCCAATGGGCGGCCCGCCCCTTCCTGTGGCATATTTATCCCCAGGCCGATGAAGCCCATCTGGAAAAACTGACTGCCTTTTTACGGCTATATGGCCAGAATTTGTCGGCAGACTGCTATAACGCATTGATTTCTCTTAGTGTCGCCTATGACAAAGGCCAAGGAAATGCCGCTGTGAGCGCCTGGCAAACGCTGGAGCAGCACGCAACCGAACTGCAAGCTCACGCACAAAGCTGGCCACAACAGGCCTTGGCTGGAGGAGATTTAGCCAGCCGACTGGTGCAATTCAGTGAAAAACGGCTAAAATAACGCGTTTTTTACAAAATCACTGTTCAATACAGGAAACGATCCAATGAAAACCGCCCAGGAAATCCGCGCAGGTAACGTCATCATGTTCGGTAACGACCCTATGGTCGTACTGAAAACCGAATTCAACAAATCCGGTCGTAATTCTGCCGTAGTCAAAATGAAGCTTAAGAACCTGCTCTCCGGCGCTGGTACCGAAACTGTGTTCAAGGCTGATGACAAGCTGGAAGTCGTACAACTGGAACGCAAAGAGTGCACCTACTCTTACTTCGCCGATCCTATGTATGTCTTCATGGATACCGAATACAACCAGTATGACATCGAGAAAGAAAACCTCGGTGACACCCTGAACTATATGGTTGACGGCATGGAAGATGTCTGTGAAGTGACCTTCTACAACGGCAAGGCCATCTCCGTTGAACTGCCGATCGCTGTAGTTCGTGAAGTCGAATACACTGAGCCAGCCGTTCGTGGCGACACCTCTGGCAAGGTTACCAAGCCAGCCAAGCTGGTAGGCACCGACTTCACCATCTCTGTTGCTGACTTCGTCAAGATCGGTGACAAGATCGAAATCGATACCCGTACCGGTGAATTCAAGCGCCGCGTCTAGTTCGTCCCCGCTTGACTATGAAAAGGAGCCCATCGCGGCTCCTTTTTTACTTTCTGCATCCCCTGTTACACTGCTTCTCTCATTTGTGAAGGAGCGCTTTATATGGCCATGATCCACCTGCTCGTTGGATCCACCCTGGGTGCCGCTGAATATGTGGCAGAACATGTTGCCGAGAAACTGCATGCCGCCGGGCATCAGACGGTCAACCACAATCCGGCAACCCTGGCGGCCCTGAACGGGCAACCGGGAGACATACTGCTGGTCGTCACCTCAACCCATGGCGCGGGGGATATTCCGGATAATCTCAAGCCATTTGCCGACGAGCTGGCATTGCACAGACCAGACCTGAGTCGCTACCACTTTGCCGTGATCGGTCTCGGCGACAGCAACTACGACACCTTCTGTGAGGGGGGCAAACGCATGGAACAACTACTGGATGCTTGTCGGGCCATGCCTCTCGGGGAGCGCTGTGATATCGATGTGACGCAGCATGATATACCGGAAGATGCCGCTGACAGCTGGCTATCCTGGTGGATCCCGCTACTCACAGCCAGATGAGCACCGCAAAAACTATTTCTGATACGAAGAGGGCCAACAGGCCCTTTTTTGTTATCCACAATATGTACGTGCAATAAGGCCTTTTCACTACATTAATCCACAGATTTCGATAAAATAAAAAAGTTATGTGTATAACAGCAGTGAAAACCTCTTATTAACCGTTAGTTATCCCATGTATAAGATCTAGACCCAATTGGGTTTGTGCATAAGATCCGATCTTGTCACAAGGCTCACGGTCGGTTGATCGACGATAGATCACAGGATTGGATCGTCGATAAGATCATGATCCTCTTGATCAAAAATGGCTTATCAACAAGATCGTTGGATCCTAATAGTAGATCCAATAAGAGATAGATCTAAAGATCTCAAGATCCTATTAATCAAGATCCTCGCGCCAGGATATAACCAAGACGTCATTTTACTGAGACGCCGAACCAGATAGAATGATCCGCCTTTTGGCTATTGATCCAGATGTTCGTTTTCGAGGTGATCCTATGCAATATCATGAGCAGTTCGACGTGATCGTCGTTGGTGGTGGCCATGCGGGTACCGAAGCTGCTACCGCTGCCGCACGTATGGGAATGAAAACCATGCTGCTGACCCATAACATCGATACCTTGGGTCATATGTCCTGTAATCCAGCGATCGGTGGCATAGGCAAAGGGCATCTGGTCAAAGAAGTTGATGCGTTAGGCGGTATCATGGCCCAAGCGATCGATCATGCCGGGATCCAGTTTCGTACCCTGAACTCTTCCAAAGGCCCGGCCGTTCGCGCAACACGAGCCCAGGCGGATCGACTGCTATACAAACAAGTGATCCGGTCACGACTGGAGAATTACCCGAATCTGACGCTGTTCCAGCAATCCTGTGACGATCTGATCCTGGAAGGTGAAAGGGTCTGTGGTGTGGTCACTCAGGCCGGGATCCGCATTTTGAGCAAAACCGTGGTACTGACGGCTGGAACATTCCTCAACGGCTTGATCCACATCGGCATGGAAAATTACCGCGGTGGCAGAGCTGGGGATCCTGCATCGATCTCCTTAGCCCAGCGCTTACGTGAGTTACCGTTACGGATCGGCCGCCTGAAAACTGGAACACCACCACGAATCGATGGCCGATCAGTCAATTTCTCACTCTTGCAACAGCAACCGGGTGATACACCGGTTCCGGTTTTCTCGTTTCTGGGCAAGGCTGAGCAGCATCCTCGTCAGGTGCCCTGTTTTATTACCCACACCAATGAACAGACCCACGAGGTTATTCGCCAGAACCTACACCGCAGCCCCATGTATGCCGGGGTCATCGAGGGGATAGGCCCTCGCTACTGCCCATCGATTGAAGACAAGGTCATGCGCTTTGCCGACAAGAATGCGCACCAGATTTTTATCGAGCCGGAGAGCCTCAGCTCCCACGAGCTCTACCCGAATGGTGTCTCGACCAGCTTGCCATTTGACGTCCAGGTGCAGATCATTCGCTCCATGGTCGGTTTTGAACATGCTCATATCGTGCGGCCTGGTTATGCCATTGAATACGATTACTTCGATCCTCGGGATCTGAAATCGAATATGGAAAATAAACACCTGCAGAACCTGTTTTTTGCTGGCCAGATCAACGGCACCACCGGTTACGAAGAGGCCGCAGCACAAGGCTTATTGGCCGGGATCAATGCCGCATTGCGGGCTCAGGAGAAGGATCCATGGTCTCCCCGGCGTGATCAGGCTTACATCGGGGTGATGATGGATGATCTTTCCACTCTGGGGACCAAAGAGCCCTACCGGATGTTCACCAGTCGTGCCGAATACCGCTTGTTGCTGCGGGAAGACAATGCCGATCTACGGTTGACAGCCATTGGCCGCGAACTCGGCTTGGTCGACGATGAACGCTGGAGCTTCTTCAACGACAAAATCGAGCTGATGGCCCAGGAACAGCAGCGTTTACGCAGCACCTGGGTGAATCAACTATCGCCTGCTGCAGCCGGGATCAATGCCATCATGAATGCGCCTCTGGCGCGTGAACACAGCCTGGAAGAGCTATTACGCCGCCCCGAGGTGACCTACGATGCCCTGATGTCGATCCCGGAGTTAGGGCCGAGGATCCCGAACGATCAGGCCGCTGAGCAGGTGGAGATCCAGGTGAAATATGCGGGCTACATCGATCGCCAGCAGGACGAGATCGACAAACAGCTGCGTAACGAGAACGCCTTATTGCCAGCGGATCTGGATTATGCCGATGTTTCCGGTCTTTCCAACGAGGTAAAGATCAAGCTCAATGACGCCAAACCAGAAACGATTGGCCAAGCCAGCCGGATCTCTGGGATCACTCCGGCGGCAATTTCTATCTTGCTGGTTCACCTGAAAAAGCGCGGGTTACTGCGCAAGAGCGCCTGAGGTTCGGATGCTGGAACAACGTTTAAATCAGTTACTGGCGCAGACCAACCTTGCGCTGTCCGATCAGCAGAAACAGCAACTGCTGGCCCTGGTCGGGTTGCTGCACAAGTGGAACAAGGCTTACAATCTGACGTCAGTGCGTGATCCTGAAGCCATGCTGGTCAAACACATCATGGATAGCGTGGTGGTTAGCCCCTGGTTACAAGGCTCGCGTTTTATCGATGTCGGCACCGGTCCCGGCTTACCAGGGCTGCCCCTGGCCATCATCAATCCGGACAAACAGTTCGTGTTGCTGGATAGTCTGGGCAAGCGTATTCGTTTCATCCGTCAGGTTATTCTTGAACTGGGCTTGAAAAATGTCACCCCAGTGCAGTCACGCGTGGAGGACTTCCATGATGACAGTGGCTTTGACGGTGTATTGAGTCGTGCGTTCGCCTCCTTGAATGATATGTTGAGCTGGTGTGGTCATTTACCAGCCGCTCACGGCTGTTTTCTGGCTTTGAAGGGTCTTTATCCGACGGAGGAGCTGGAACAGCTTCCAACCGGTTTTGTGGTGGTGGGGGCGCACCCTCTAGCCGTTCCAGAACTGGATGGCGAACGTCATCTCATCATTCTTAAAAAACAATAGCGTTAGCAGGGGAGCTCAGTGGGTAAAATTATCGCCATTGCGAACCAGAAAGGTGGGGTCGGTAAGACCACCACATGCGTAAACCTCGCAGCCTCAATGGCTGCAACGAGACGCAAGGTTCTGGTGGTCGATCTGGATCCTCAGGGCAATGCCACTATGGCCAGCGGTATTGATAAATACCAGGTCGAACGCACCGCCTATGAATTACTGGTCGATGAATTGCCGGCCAAAGAAGTGCTGATCGCCGAAACGGCGGGTGGGTATCACCTGATCGCCGCCAACTCCGATGTGACCGCCGCTGAAATTCGCCTTCTGGAGTTTTTTGCTCGTGAAATTCGCCTCCGCAATGCCTTGAATGCGGTTCGCGATCAGTACGATTACATCTTCATCGATTGCCCGCCGTCACTGAATCTGCTGACGGTGAACGCTATGTCGGCCGCCGATTCGGTGCTGGTGCCGATGCAGTGCGAGTATTTCGCGTTGGAAGGCTTAACGGCGCTGGTGGACACTATCAGTAAACTGGTGGCTGTGGTGAACCCCAATCTCAAGATTGAGGGCATATTGCGCACCATGTTCGATCATCGAAATCGCCTGTCGAATGATGTGTCCGATCAGCTAAAACAGCACTTTGGCGATAAGGTGTACCGCACCGTCATCCCGCGCAATGTCCGCTTGGCTGAGGCGCCGAGCTTCGGTACTCCCGCCATGTATTACGATAAAACGTCAGTTGGAGCCAAGGCCTATCTGGCATTGGCCGGCGAGATGTTGCGCCGGGAAGAACAAGCCAGCCTCGAATCAGCCTGAGCCAGAGAATGAACATGACACCGAAGAAACGTGGTTTGGGTAAGGGGCTGGAAGCTCTGTTGGGTACGAGCACAGCCGCGCGCCAGAAGCAGATCCTGGACGACATCAAATCGGATGAGGCGCGTTCCCGCAGTGACGAATTGCAAGGCGAGTTACGCCGGCTCCCGCTGTCATGGTTGCGGCCGGGTAAGTATCAGCCGCGCAAGGATATGTCCCAGGAGGCACTGGAGGAGTTGGCTAACTCGATCCGGGCGCAAGGCGTGATCCAGCCGATTGTGGTGCGTCAACTGGAAGAGCAAAGCTTCGAAATTATCGCCGGCGAGCGTCGCTGGCGAGCTTGCCAGCTGGTTCGTCTAGAAACAGTCCCCTGCATCATCAAGAATGTGGCGGATAACGCCGCCGTCGCAATTGCACTGATCGAGAATATTCAGCGGGAAGATCTGAACGCCATTGAAGAGGCGGCCGCTTTGTTACGCCTGATGCAGGAGTTTGAACTTACCCATCAGGAAGTGGCGGAGGCGGTGGGCAAATCCCGTAGTGCGGTATCCAATCTGTTACGGCTCAATCAGCTGAATGATGATGTCAAACGGCTAGTGGAGCATGGCGATCTGGATATGGGGCACGCTCGAGCATTGCTGGGTCTGGAAGGTGCTCTGCAAACCGAGTTGGCACGTCAGGTCGCGCAGAAGGGGATGACGGTACGAGATACCGAGAAAATGGTGCAGCGTTTGCTCGCCCCCCGGGAGGAACGACCCGCCGTTGAACCGCCACCCTTGCTGGCCAGTTGGGAAAGCCGGGTGAGCGAACGCTTGGGGATACCGGCAAAGTTTGTCTCCTCCGGTAAAGAAAAAGGAAAACTGGTGATCAGTTTTCAGAATCAGGCCGATCTGGACAAAATTCTACGGTACTTCGAATTATCGTGATGTAAGAAATAGGGAATTTATATTCCCTATTTTTATTATGGTTACTTAGGTTTTTGAATTTGGTTATAACCGTGACAGTTATTTTAGACCTGATTACCACCATGATTCAGCCCTTCAGGACTACACTTAAATGGTTCTGTTCTGGAGGGTTAAATCATGGCCAGAAACAAGGT